>JAPLUH010000179.1 GCA_026397675.1 Verrucomicrobiota bacterium | reverse complement strand
ACCGCTCCCAA
This sequence comes from Verrucomicrobiota bacterium, assembly GCA_026397675.1. GTDB lineage: Bacteria > Verrucomicrobiota > Verrucomicrobiia > Limisphaerales > UBA9464 > SXXZ01. The sequence goes on along the minus strand of JAPLUH010000179.1, from coordinate 5,231 downwards.
AAGGGCCAGAGCAAGGGCAAGGCAATGCGAAGACATGGTGCAGAAGTAACGCTTTGAACGAATGGATTCAATCTTGCCATCCCTTTCCAGCGACGCAACCGGACCGACAAGAGGAATTGACCCGGAGAGGATATGGGCGATGGATGATGCCCGTCATGAGTTCGCTCCCCATGCCTGCCCACGCTTCTCCCTCTCCAAAGGATTCGGGACCCAATTTTCTGGACCGTTTGCTCGAGGCTAATGTTCTCCCCGATCCTTTGATCCGCTTCGGCATCCGCCGACTGTTGCGGGAGCGATTGGCCGAGGAAGGCACCCACGGGGATGTCGAAGCACAGCGGGCCCACCGGATGCGGTTGATCCGGGAACTGTCCGAGTCGCCCATCGCCATTGAGACCGCGGCAGCCAACGAGCAGCATTACGAGGTTCCCACGCGCTTTTACCAACTGTGCCTCGGTCCACGCTTTAAATACTCGAGCTGCTACTATCATACCTTCCAGGAAAGCCTGGCCGAGGCCGAGGACATCATGCTCGCCCTCACTTGCGAGCGCGCAGGCCTGGCCGATGGGCAGACCATTCTGGAGTTGGGTTGCGGCTGGGGATCGCTCTCGCTCTGGATGGCCGCTCATTATCCGAACGCCCGGATTACCGGCGTGTCCAACTCCCGCACGCAGCGTGAACACATCGAAGGAGAGGCGCTCCGAAGAGGCCTTGGAAACCTGAAGATCATCACCTGTGACATAAACCACTTTGAGCCCCCCGGCGGCGATGGGCAGTTTGACCGGGTCGTCTCCGTGGAAATGTTCGAGCACATGAAGAATTACCGGCGGCTCTTGGCCAATATCGCCCGATGGCTCCGACCCGATGGACGTCTGTTCGTCCACATCTTCACCCACCGGGAGTATGCCTACCACTTCATCCCCCGAGGCCCGAGCGACTGGATGGCCCGTTACTTTTTCACCGGGGGCATCATGCCCAGCGACGATTTACTGCTCTACTTCAACGAAGACCTGCGACTCGAGGAGCATTGGGTGGTGAACGGTCGGCATTACGGCCGGACGGCCAATCAGTGGCTGGAGAACATGGATGCCCACGAGACGGAAGTCCGAGGCATCCTCGCCGCAACGTATGGCGCCGACCAGGAGACCCGTTGGTGGGTTTATTGGAGGGTCTTCTTCATGGCCTGCGCCGAGCTGTGGGATTTCCAAGACGGAAACCAGTGGCACGTCAGCCATTACCGCTTTGCCAAAGTGGCGACCGCGGTCCAGAGATCCTCAGTCGGCTAAAGGCTACGCGCTGGCGCTGGTGTAATGGCGCAGGGAAAAACGCCAAAAAAGTTCGCTCACCACAAAACAGGCCACGGCCATGCCCAATAAGGCGAGCCATTCCCACGGCGAGGCCAGACGCTGGGCCAACAGCTTGGCCGGGACGTTGGACACCAACAGCATGGGCAAGACCCAGGTGAAAACGGCCCGGTAGGCTCCCCGCGGAAATGCCTCCGCCGGCAGGCGAGCAATGTTGAAGAGGTTGTAGTACCCCCAAACGATGCCCTGAGCCCGGACTGTCCAGAAAGAGATGCAGGCCAAGAGGAACATGAGCGAGTAATGCACGCTGAGTCCGGCCAGACACACCACCGCAAAACCCAACCACTGGGCCAGCGTCGGTACCCGTCCCAGCTGGGCCAACGAATAGATGATGACCACCAGACCCATCAGGGCATTGAGGATGTTGCCGATCTCAAACTTTTTCACCGAAATGAGGAAGCGCGTGTTCACCGGCTGCAGAAGCAACAAGTCGAGAGTCCCCTTGCGGATCAATTCGGAGAGGTTGGATAAATTGGTGACAAAAAGGGTGTGGAACAGCTGCTGAATGAACTGATTACAGCCGACCAGCAGGACGACCTCCCACCGGGACCAGCCGGCGATCTGGTCGGTATGCCCGTAAAGAACAGTCATGAAGGCCAGTTGAAGTCCGAACCACAGGGCCTCGACAACGATCCAAAGGAGAAAGTTCACCTTGAACTGCATCTCGTGGATCAACGAGTAGCGGATGAGCGCGGCATAAATGCCGGCATAACGAGAGAAGGAGGGCATGCAGGTTATTTATTGAGCCAGCGCCTCAGCCGCCCACCGCGGTGTATTTTCGCAAGCCGCGGGACCAGACGAAGCGGGCTATCAGGAAGGCCACCCCCACCCAGGCCAACTGCAGAGCAAAACCCCGCCACAACTCCGCACCCTGGATGCGGCCCAAATAAACCCCCACCGGGAAATAAAGAAGGTACGGGTAGGGGGACCAGAGCAGGAGTCGGTGCAATCCATCCGGAAGAATGTCCAACGGGAAGAGATGACCACTGGCCAGGAACTCGAAAGCGAACTGGATAAAGATGAAGGTGCTGACATCGAGCACCCAGAACGACAACAGGGCCACGGTGTACGCGATGAGGAATTGCAGGAGCCCTGCCATCAACACCGACAGCGGCGCCAGAACCCAACCCAAGGGCTCGGCCGGACCCACGAGGTACTCCCGCTGAAAGAACAGGAAGAACGCCACCGGGATCAGAGCCACACTGGTATAAATCACCCGTCCGGAAAGATAGAGGCACAGCCGGTAGGCCAAGAAATCGAGCGGTTTAAGCAGGAATTGGCTCACGGCTCCGTCTTTAATATCGGCGGCGATTTGCCAGTCGTCTTCGGCGACGGCGGTGATCGCATCCACCACGGTGACCAACAGGTAGTAGCTCACCATCTGAGCTAACGTGTAGGCTCCGATGGCCGTACCGGCCGGTTTGTCGGCGTAAATCGCCTCCCACAAGAAAAGTGTCGCCGCCAAAGGAACCAATCCAAAGGCGGCCCGAAACAGAAAGTTGGTCCGGTAGACCAGAGTGTTCTGTATGCCCATGGAGAGCACATGGGCGTACTTGTTCCAGAGATCCGCCGAGGGAGTCACCGGAATCGGATCGTTCGTTACGGGTGTCATCCCTGCCCCTCGCCTGAGGCGCCACGGTGGATCTCCGCCGCCAAGAACAGGACGAGATGACGGAGGCGGGCTTCCGGATTGACCGTCTCCAAGATCATTTGCCGAGCCGCGGGATTGGGCAGGAGGAGCGCAGCAATGAGGTCGGCGAAGCGGCTCGGGTTCTTGATGCCCTTCAGTTCCCGGATGCAATCTTCTACCCGCGTCTCCGATTGGGCCAGACCGCCCGAGGCCAGTTGCCGAATGAGGTCTAGTGGCACCGGCTGATCTTGGCGCAGGCGCACCTCGATGAGATCCAGGCTCCGGTTCACCAGAGCATCTACCTCCGGGGACCTCTCGATATTCTCCTTAATTGGAGTGATGAGGTGCGTGCGGAAGGGTCGGGATTGAACGATCCGACCCAACCGGACCCGGATCAGGCCTTGCAGCACAAGGTTGGAGGTTCCGTTCGGGGTTTGGACCGAGGCTCGAACCAGTCCCAGGGTGGCGATCCGGCAGGGGGACTCTCGCTTGGCGTCGGTCCGCTGCATCGCCAGGCAGAACATCCGATGGGTCTCCAGCGACTCGGCCAGCATGTCCCGATAGCGGGGCTCGAAGATGAACAGAGGCATCATGGCCTGTGGAAACAGGCTGGCCTCTCCCAGGATCATAACCCCCATTCGGTCGGGTATCAGCATGGCCGGAGGTTAAAGTGAGCTCCAGCCAACGCAAGACGGGGGCTTGCTCGGAGATTGAATGTTCGGGCGGATTCGGTGTCTATTGATCCGACGAACGGGAATTCTCCCGACCGTCCAATCCTACCTGATCAATGAAATCCAAACTCGTTCCCGCGGTGCTGGTACTCGTCTGCCTGGGCCTCGGCACCGGATGGTTTCTGAACTCGAAGAAGGCTGAAGAGACGCGGATCCAAATGGAGGGTCAGCAATCGGCCCTGTCCAATGACCTGGTGGCCACGACGGGCAAACTCACCGAGCAAGTCCGGGTGAATGCCACCCTTGAAACCAATCTCAGCCAGCGCATCGAGGACTTGAACACGGTCTCCAACAAGTGGGTTGCTACCTCTGGAGAACTAACCCGCACTTCGGCCGAGGCAGCGAAGGCTGCAGCGGCGGCCAAGACGGAGATCGAGCGCCGGGACAAACAGATTTCCGACCTGGAGGGAGAGAAGGATGACCTGACCAAAAAGATGGGCGAATTAACCGGTCAAATCGGGGGCCTCGAGAACCAAATCAAGATCACCGAACGGAAACTCGCCGCCAGCGAGGGCGACCGTGAGGCTCTCAAGAAAGAACTCAAACGGCTCATCGCCGAAAAGACCGACCTCGAGAAGAAATTCAACGACCTGGCGATCCTCCGCGATCAGGTCCGCAAGCTGAAGGAGGAACTCAACATCGCCCGCCGACTCGACTTCATCCGACGTGGGCTTTACGGCTTCGACAAGAAGGGCGCTCAACTGTTCCAGGAAGGTGTTCGACCCAAGATCGCGGCCGGTTCGGCCACCAATGCCTACCCCTTGAAGGTGGAAGTGGGTACCGACGGATCCACCCGAGTGGAAACCGCTCCCAAGCCATAGACCCCAACCCTTAGGGCCCTCTTGCATCGGTGATTCTCCGCGTTGCGGCGGACACCGTGCGGGCCCAAACTGACTCAATGATCGGACAATTGCAGGACTCCCACGGACGAGTCATGCGGGACCTTCGGGTCAGCGTGACCGACCGCTGCAATTTCCGCTGCCTGTACTGCCTCCCCGAGACCGAGGAGGCCGCGAATTTCTACCGCACCCGCTACGACGGCCTGCGGAACCCAACCCCGGCGAGCCCTTCGGCCACCCCTATTCACCGGGAATGGAAACCGAAGTCAGAGATCCTCAGTTTTGAGGAGATCACGCGGGTGGTCCGGATCGCCGTTGATTTAGGAATCGAGAAGGTCCGCGTCACTGGCGGCGAGCCGCTTTTGCGCCACGGAGTCGATCGACTGGTCGGATCGCTCTCAGCGATTCCCGGCGTCCGCGATCTGGCCATGACCACCAATGGGGCGCTCTTCGGATCGCAGGCCGCTGCCCTGCGGAAGGCTGGGCTCAACCGGGTCAGCTTCAGCATGGATTCGCTAGACCGGGACAACTTCAAGAAGATGACGGGGCGAGACGGTCTGGAGGGTGTGCTCAACGGAATCCGCCTGGCCCGGGAACTCGGGTTTCATCCTGTGAAGGTCAATGCCGTGGTGATCCGCGGAATGAACGACCACGAGATTCCCGATTTGGT
>JAPLUH010000474.1 GCA_026397675.1 Verrucomicrobiota bacterium | reverse complement strand
GGATCACTCGTTTTGGTCACCGAATCCCGGGAATCTCCGGTGTGGATTTGGTCCTCCCCCGCTGGCAGGTGTTGTTTTTGAGATTCCCGTCCAGCCCTAGAACTTTCCGCCTTCTGAGGATCCTTCACCTATCGGTCAGGTAAACCGAACACTGCAGGCTCGGAGGACGGCATCGGAGTCGTTCCGTCCAAGCCTGAAGTCCCTCCCTTCGACGGACTTCAGGCCGATTCAGTGCATCCATCACGGCGCCTGCGTCGTGGTGATAGGACTGTAGGATTTCATGAACTCACTGGCCTCAGGCGACAGGACCAAACGCACGTTGATGTTAAAGAGCTTCTTTTGAAGTTCTGGGTCAGAAGCAATCTTCGTTCCGGCGAGTGCAGAAAGGATTGCCTGACGGTGTTCTTCGATATCGATGCCGAAAGACCACGTGCCACTACTTTCACGCATATCTCTAATATTCAGCTCTGTGTCAATCGCATCGGGGTTTCCGGTGTTTGTTTGCATTACATTTTCAATTCCTGTATGCACTTCGACGATCCTTCGAGCGATCATCACTTGTAAGTCTTTGATGGCACCCAGGTTATTGTAAATATTCTTGAACTCCAACTGAATGATGGCCGGGTTGACTTGAGCCTCTTCCAAGACGATCAATAACTGTTGAGCGTGCAAGTTGCCGTGCAAGACCTGGGGTAGTTCTGATTTGGGTCGGAATGGCTTTGAATAATGTCGGACTTTTCGACTTCCTTGACTAGACCGGTTTGAGCCTTCTTCTGGTAGTGGAATCAAATCGCGGAATGAGGGTGGCGGTGCCTGGGAGGTCTCTACAGTTTGTGCAGTCGCTTGAGGCGGTAAAATATTGGCTGCTTCGGGATCTTGTGGTTTCGGTCGTAACCCGATAAGCACCCACAACACGAGAGCCAAAAACCCAGCAAACAGGAGAAAAACGGCTAAAAAGCGTTTCATGAAAGTCACATTCAGGGATTTTCAGTAGAGTCCTCTGAAGGGGGAGCGATAATATATATAGCTTTTCTTGGAGCCAGAAAATGAATTGTGTGGTTCCCAAAAACGGTCACCGCGTTGACTTTTGGATAAATAATAAGTTGGGCAGAATTCATAGTGATGTTGGCTGATCGAGTATCATAAGTTTCTGTTTTTACAGGCCGATTATCAATGAAATTGCTGGAACGAATTCTGCGATAGTTATCGTATGTTTCGTCGGGTTGAATTTCTTGATAGTTCAGCGTTTCTATAATTCGAGCAGAATCGATGAGGTTAATCTTGCTCGAAGGAACGTTTTCTAGGTGGAGTAGTATTTTGTATTGAGTTGCAGGCATTGAATACGTTATCTCTTCCTTGAACTTCTTGCCCGGGTCGTAGTAGTGATCAAGATTTATTGAATTTACGTGGCCCCATCCATGCGGAAAGGGGTCGTAGGTGGTGGATGTCTTTACATCACCCCCGTCATTGTCTGTTGTTTCCTCCGTTCTGTATTTCTCAGTGCCGGATTTGGTGTCTAACCAATGAGTTCGATCTATTGTTATTTTTCTCTTATTTCTAATAATAACAGTTAAATCCTGGTAGTTCACCAACTCCAGTGACGCCGTGTAATAGGCATAATCTTCCGTTCGATTGACTCCGTCCCAGACCGCGTTGGCGGCACTGAAGATATTTTGTCCAATGCTGACGATCTTTTCGGCTTTCTCCAGGGGGCTCAGATTGTTTCCTGTGGCTCCCGGTTTGGGTTTGGCTGTGGAGCCTTTGGCGGCGTAGGCCTCCGACGTGGTCAGCGTGGTTGCCAGGAGGGTGAGGATCAGGGAGAGGCTATAGCGGTGGTGGTGGCGATGGCTGTGCATGGTTGGAGGTTGCTGTGGTTGTTGTTCCTGAAGGGCGGGGTGTCGGTTGCCGTGTGCCCGTTTCAGGCGTCATGAGGGTTTTCGTCGGCATCGGCTGAGACCTTTCAGAAATTGAGGTTTTTCTTTCCTGCCGCTCAGGCCGAACGGTTCTGGCGTTTTGGGGTTCTCGAGGCGGCGTAGGGCGGGTAGCCTTTCGGATTATGTTGAAGTGGGCTCGTTGCTTCGGGTTCTGGGTGCTCTGCCTGTTGGCTGAGACAACGAGGGCGGGCGACGATGTCGCACTGGTGGGGCTCTCCGATCGGTGGCGATTCTTGGCCGCGGGAGCCCTCTCAGAGGCTCCAGCGAACTGGCAAACTCGAGGCTTTGACGCGACGGGTTGGGCGGAGGGTCCCGGTGGGTTTGGGACGAGTTCTTATGGAGAATCCACCCGGTTCCCCAACACCAACGGCTGGGAACGCGTGCTCTTGCGGCGTGCATTCGTGGTTCCAAAAGGGGCCGACGTGCGGTGGCTCTCCCTGCGTGTGGACTATTCGGGCGGCTTCGTGCTGAGCTTGAATGGTCGGGAGTGGGTGAGACGTGGATTCACCGGAGAGCCGGGAACTCCGGTACCGTTGACGGCGATCCCCAGTCCGCGCGGTTCAGGGAACCCGGAGTTCATTCCGATGGGCTCGGCCGAGGGATGGATTGGCCCGGGAACCAATTGGGTGACCCTCCAGTTGCACGCGGACGGGGTGTATTCTCGCTGGCCTGTTTTTACCGGCGAGGTGATGGCCAATTTTTCTCGGGCTCCTTACCTGCAAAATGTGTCCTCCAATCGTGCGGAAATCCGCTGCCTGACGCCGTGGCCGCGGTCCATTCGGGTAGAATATGGGACGGAGTCGATCCAAGAAGCCGCGGTGACGGGCCCCGAAGGTACGAACCATGTGGTGCGCTTGCAGGGTTTGCGTCCCGGAAC
>JAPLUH010000101.1 GCA_026397675.1 Verrucomicrobiota bacterium | reverse complement strand
GCAGGGTGAGGTCTTGTTGGGGTTTGACCGAGGGGCTTAGACCGATGATGTCGAAGGTCTCCGTGCCGTCGAGGTGCAGACTTCGGGCGCTGGCGCCGTCCTTGAACTGGAGGGGCAGAACGCCCATGCCCAATAAATTGGAACGGTGAATGCGCTCGAAGCTCTCGGCGACGACCACCTTCACGCCTAGCAAGCTGGTGCCCTTGGCGGCCCAGTCACGGCTGGAACCGGTGCCGTATTCTTGGCCGGCGATCACAATGAGCGGGGTGCCGGTGGCTTGATAGGCCACGGCCGCATCATAGATGGAAGTCTTCTGGCCATCAGGGCCGAAGGTGTTGCCGCCTTCTTCGCCGCCGAGCATCAGGTTCTTGATGCGGACGTTGGCGAAGGTGCCGCGGGTCATGATGCGGTCGTTGCCGCGGCGGCTGCCGTAGCTGTTGAAGTCGGCGAACTCCACGCGGTTGGTCACCAGGAATTGACCGGCCGGTGAACTCTTCTTGATGGCGCCAGCTGGTGAGATGTGGTCAGTGGTCACCGAATCCCCGAAGATGCCCAAGGCACGGGCCCCGCGGATCTCAGAAATGGTGCCCGGCTGCATACCGAACTGGGTGAAGAAGGGAGGCTCTTGGATGTAGGTGGAGTTGCCGTCCCACTCGTACACATTGCCCACGCTCGAAGAGATTTCGTTCCACTTCGGGTTCTGGGCCGCGAAGTCGGTGTAGAGTGCCCGGAAGATCTCGGGCTTGAGGGCCGACTGCAAGGTGTCGCGCACTTCGGTGAGGCTGGGCCAGATGTCCTTCAGGAACACCGGTCCGTTCGTGCCTTCGCCGATGGGCTCGGTGGTCAGGTCCTTGTCGACCCGGCCAGCCAGCGCGAAGGCCACCACCAGCGGCGGCGACATTAGGAAGTTCGCCTTAATGTTCTGATGGACGCGGGCGTCGAAGTTGCGATTGCCCGACAAGACGGAGGCGGCCACCAGGTCGTTCTTCACGACGGCTTCTTCGATCTTGGCGTCGAGCGGACCAGAGTTGCCGATGCAGGTGGTGCAGCCGTAGCCCACCGTCTGGAAGCCCAGCTGATCGAGGTAGGTCTGGAGCCCGGTCTTGTTGAGGTAATCGGTGACCACTCGGCTGCCCGGGGCTAGCGATGACTTCACCGACGGGTTGAGCTTCAGGCCCTTCTCGATGGCCTTCTTAGCCAGCAAGCCCGCAGCCAGCATGACCGTGGGGTTGGAGGTGTTGGTGCAGCTGGTGATGGCGGCGATGAGCACCGAGCCGTGTCCGATCTTCGATCCGCTCACCTCAGCGCTGACCGAGGCGAAGTCTTCGGCCTTCTTGCCGAAGCCGTTTTCGGTCACTGGCTTGCTGAAGGAACCCACGAAGCTGGACTTGAGGTTCTGCAGCTCGATCCGGTCTTGCGGGCGCTTCGGGCCGGCCACGCTGGGCACCACGGTGGAGAGGTCGAGTTCGACCACTTGCGAGTATTCGATCTGCCCCTTCTGCGGCATGCCCCACAGGCCCTGGGCCTGGTAGTAGTTCTTGTAGAGGGCGATATGCTCCTCGGTGCGGCCGGTGGCGCGGAGGTAGTTGACGCATTCGTCATCGATGGGGAAGAAGCCCATGGTCGCGCCGTATTCGGGGGCCATGTTGGCGATGGTGGCACGATCCACTAGCGGGAGCGCGGCGGCACCCGGGCCAAAGAACTCCACGAACTTTCCGACAACCTTAGCCTTGCGCAGGATCTGAGTGACGGTTAGCGCCACATCGGTGGCGGTGACGCCTTCGCGGATGGCGCCGGTCAGGTGCACACCTACGACATCGGGAGTGAGGAAATACACAGGCTGACCCAGCATGCCTGCCTCGGCTTCGATGCCGCCCACGCCCCAACCGACGATACCCAGACCGTTGATCATGGTGGTGTGGGAATCGGTGCCCACCAGCGTGTCGGGATAATAGACACCGCCCGCACTCAGGACACCCTTGGCCAAGTATTCCAAGTTGACCTGGTGGACAATGCCGATGCCCGGGGGGACGACCTTGAAGGTGTCGAAGGCCTGCAAGCCCCACTTGAGGAACTGGTAGCGCTCGCGGTTGCGGGTGAACTCCAGGTCGAGGTTCTTCTGGAGCGAGTCACCGGAGCCGGCGAAATCCACCTGCACCGAATGGTCGACCACGAGGTCCACGGGAACCAGGGGCTCGATGATCTTGGGGTTCTTGCCCAGCTTGGCCACGGATGAGCGCATCGCTGCCAGATCCACCAGGAGCGGCACACCGGTGAAGTCTTGCAAGACGATCCGTGCCACGACAAAGGGGATCTCGGCCGTTCGGGACTCGTTGGCTTTCCAGTTGGCCAACTCGCGGACATTGGCCTCCTGCACCTTCAATCCGTCGCAGTTGCGGAGCACGCTCTCCAGAACCAGTCGAACGGAGACCGGGAGTTTGGAGATGGGGCCCACGCCCGCCTTTTCCAGGGCGGGAAGGCTATAGAATTGGCCGGTGCTGCCAGTGCCCAGATCGAAGGATTGGAGGGTGTTGAACAGGTTGTGCGGAGTGCTCATTGACAGGGTTGCTTGGGAGAAAGCGGTGTATTGGTCTCAGAATTGCGGTTTATGAGCCAGAGCGTCAAGAAACCGAAGTCGGTGGTTCCTGCGGTTTCAGAGAATCTGGCCGGGTGATTCACCACGGCAAAGCTTGCGATAAGTGGCCAAGGCCAGCAGTGGCCAGGCGTTTCGGTACATGTCGTATTTCAGGTAGAACACACATGGGAACCCGGTGCCGGTGATCTCATCTTCGGTCCACGATCCGTCCGCGTTGTGGTTGCGGATGAGCCAGTCGATGCCCCGGTGGATGGCGGGGTCGGTGGGATCGCCCAGGGCGCAAAGGCCCATGATGGCCCAGGCGGTCTGGGACGCGGTGGCGGGCCCGGTTCCCTTGAAGATGGGGTCGTCATAGGTGTTGCAACGCTCGCCCCAGCCTCCGTCGGGCAATTGGACGCTGCGCAGCCAGTGGGCGCCGCGTTGGAGCCAGGGCTCCTGCATGTTCCAGTTCATGGCCTTCATGCCTCGCAGCACCTGCCAGGTTCCGTAGATGTAATTGACCCCCCAGCGGCCGTACCACGATCCGTCGGTCTCTTGCTGGGTTTTCAGATAGGCGATGCCTCGCTGCACCTGGGGGCAATTGCGGTTCCAGCCTTCGTAGCCCAGCAATTCGAGAATGCGCGCCGTGATGTCGGCACACTCGGGATCGAGCATGGCGTTGTGGTCGGCGAAGGGGACTTTCTCGAGGATGGACTTGGTGCAGTCTTTGTCGAAGGCGGCCCATCCGCCGTCCCGGCACTGGAAGGTCATCATCCACCGGATGGCTCGGTCGCGGCATTCATCCCGACGTTTCGGATCATCCGTCGGGATCAACCGCATCGCCAGAATGACCATGGCCGTGTCGTCCACGTCCGGGTTCCACTGGTTGGCGTATTCAAAGACCCAGCCGGAGGCCTCGACGTCTGCTGGGTTCTTGTGGATCCAGTCCCCCCGGAAACGGATCTCTTTGTCCATCAGCCATTCGGCCGCGCGCTTCAGCTTGGGATGATGGGCCGGTACGCCCGATTCACGGAGGCAAATCGCCACGATGGCGCTGTCCCACACGGGTGAGAAGCAGGGCTCAATGCGTACGGAATCTTCCGTGAAGTGCATGAGCTTCTGCAGTTCGTGATGCGCCCGAACCACCTGCGGGTGATCGTCCGGATAACCCAGTGCGATGAGGGCAATGAGTGCATTGAGCATCGCCGGGAAAATCGCTGCCAGGCCGCCGCTGCCTTCGAAACGCTCCAGCATCCATCTCTCGGCCCGCTTGAGGGCCCGATCGCGGAACGGATGAAGGCCCTGGCGACTCACCCACTCGGCAAACTTGTGCAGGCGATCGAGCCACAGGAACATGTTCCGTAGCGAAAAGTCGAAGTAGCGCGGACGCAGGCTCTCATCGAGTTCCCACTTCCCGTTGGGGAAGAGTTCATCGAGGTTTACCTGAACCTTCCGCGTGGGCCGGAAGTGGTTGATGATCGCCAGTGGGATGATCATGGCCCGTGACCAGTTACTCATCTCCCAGAAGTTGACGTGGAACCACTTGCCGATGAGGAGGACCTCGCACGGAATGGTGGGTACGTGGTTCCAGGTCGCCAAGCCGAGGAGGGCCAAGTAGAGCTTGGAGAAGGTGTTCATCCGGGGCACCCCTCCCAATGATCGGGCCATTTCTCGAGCGCGGAGCATCCGTGGGTCGGTGGTGGGGATGCCGGCCAGCTTGAGGGCTAGGTAGGCCTTGACCGTGGCATTCACCTCCGCTGGGCCGTGGGGATAGATGTTCCATCCACCGTCGGGGAGTTGCTTTTCGAAGATGTGGTGGACGGCCTTGCGCTGCCAGACCGGGTCCACCTTCCCCCACCAGTGATAGAAGGCGACCATGTCGGCGACGAGCGTCACATCGACCATGAGTTCGCCCACCCAATACCCCTCGGGCTTTTGCTCAGACAGCAAGTAGCTCTGGGATCGGGTGATCGCAGTATCAAGATCGGGATGGGCGGAAAAGTTAGGCTTTCCCGAGGCGCTGTCCGCAGGCCGGAGCGGCGCTTGACTCACTAACATGGCGGCAAGGATGCGGTGGGAGCTTCATCGCGCAAAGTGATTATTGACCGGCCGCCCTCGGCGGATTGTGCTGGTTTGGGACTTGGGCTTTGCGGGGCCTGTCCTTAACGTTGAGCCGTGTTCGGGAATCTTCGTAGCGTTCACTTTATCGGAATCGGCGGCTCGGCGATGGCCAGCGCGGCCGTCGCCATGCACGAGCTTGGGTACCAGGTCACCGGTTCTGATCAGGATGTGATTTATCCACCGATGTCCACGTTCTTGGCCGAACGGGGCATTCGAGTGATGGCCGGATACGCCGAGGTTAATCTCTCTCAGCGCCCCGACCTGGTGGTGGTCGGTAATGCGATCTCCCGCGGGAATCCGGAGGCCGAAGCGGTGTTGGAGCGAAAACTGCGCTACTGCTCATTGCCCGAATTATTGAAGGAATTCTTCATTCGTGGGCGCCGTTCCCTGGTGGTGACTGGCACCCATGGCAAGACCACGACTGCCTCGCTTCTGGCTTGGGTGCTGGAGAGTGCGGGGTTGAATCCGTCGTTCCTGATCGGTGGCATCCCGCGGAATTTGGGGCAGGGAGCGCGGTTTACTGATTCGGAGTGGTTTGTGATTGAGGGCGACGAGTACGACACATCCTTTTTTGATAAGCGCTCCAAGTTCGTTCACTACCTGCCGGAGGTGGCTATTCTGAACAACCTGGAGTTCGACCACGCCGACATTTTTCCGACGCTGGCCGACATTCAGTTGAGTTTCCGCCGGTTCATCCACCTCATCCCCCGCAATGGCCTCCTCTTGGCCAATGGCGACGAAGCGAACATCACTCCGCTGCTAGATATCCGGCACTGCCCCGTCAAGCGTTTCGGCCTTGGGGTCGACAATGAACTGAGGGCCAGTGGTCTGGTCCTGAAGGAGGACAGTTCTGAGTTTGAATTGGGTGGAACTCGCTTTCGGATTCCCATGGTGGGCGAACTCAATGTGCGCAATGCCTTGGCGGTCACCGCTGCGGCCCGCCACTGCGGCATCCGTGATTCGGTCATCCAATCGGCCTTCGATTCCTTTCTGAGTGTGAAGCGGCGGATGGAGGTCCGGGGAGAGGCCGGTGGAGTTACAGTGATCGATGATTTTGGTCATCACCCCACGGCCATCCGGGAGACGATCCGGGCGTTACGGGTGAAGTTTCCCGGTCGCCGCATTTGGGCCGTGTTCGAGCCCCGTTCCAACACGACGCGCCGCAATGTCTTCCAGCAGGAGTTGGTGGACGCTTTGGAACGGGCCGATGTCGTTGTGGTGGCCGAGGTGGCGCGGTTGGAGCAGTTGCCGCTGGGTGAACGACTCAACCCGGAGAAGCTCATGCAAGACCTTCGCCTCACGGGCAAGCCGGCCGCCTATTTGCCGACCGTCGATTCGATCGTGGACCATGTGGGCTCGGGTGCCCGCTCGGGTGATGTGGTGTGTGTCTTTAGCAACGGCGGCTTCGGCGATATTCATAACCGGTTGCTGGCTCGACTTGGGGCTTACTGAATAAACGCCCATCGGGCGCGTCAGACCGCACTGTGGGCCCTCCTTGGGACCCACAGCATGAACAAATCCAATGTTGTTGCGGCCGCGCTGATTGCGTGGTCTGCCACGGTCACCACCACTCTTAACGCCGGCAACGTCTCCTGGGGCGTCAGCGTCGGAAGCTGGGGAGGGGGCATCGGAGTCGGAGTTTCCGCTGCCTCGGGAGGCGGATACGGAGGCGGTCCCCACGGTGGTCACGGTCATTGGGGTAGGTACCCTCATCACGGTGGCGGTTTTGTTTCCGTGGCGGCTCCGGTCGTCGTCTATTCTGCGCCGCCTCCGCCGATGGTGGTCTATGCGCCCGCGCCGGTCGTTTATGCGCCTGCTCCCGTGGTGGTCTACGCTCCTGCGCCAGTGGTGTATGCTCCTGCTCCGGTCTTCTACGCTCCCGCGCCTGTTTACTGCGCCCCTCGGTTTGCCTTCCGCGCCCGGTGGTAAGATCGGGTTCGGGTGTTGGTTTGAAACTGAGCCGATACGATTTCGGTGGGATCAGCCGTTCTGGCTTAGGATCGGTTGGAATGGGTTTCTAGCGATTCTCAGTCCGGCGGGGTCTTTGTTTTTTAGTCTTCGGAGTTGGAGGGCTCCAAAGTTGGAAGAGTAAACAAAAACGCCGCCCATCGGGCGGCGTCGTGTTGAGGCTGTATTAACGATCTGTTCGATCGTTCTAGGAATAGCCTTCCTCGCTTACTTCTCGTTCGTCTCGTTTTTCTTGGGGCGCTTGCCACCCGCCGGGCGGTCACCCGGAGGCCGGTC
>JAPLUH010000268.1 GCA_026397675.1 Verrucomicrobiota bacterium | reverse complement strand
CTTGGCTAAACACCCCGAGTTCGCGGCCTCCTTTCCCTACGATGGGTACGTCGTGCCAGCGATCCTGCCGGCCGAATGGGGAGAACGGCTGGGACTGGCTGCTCGCGGATACTTCGTCCACGAACTGCTGTGGAACACCGTGGAACTGCCCTACGAGGCGATCGCTCCCATCGTGGCGGACCTCCACTCGGTGCGCTGGGGAACGCTCACCGACAACTTCCTCAACTGCACGCTCATCGACGGGGCACGCGGGCGCTTCACTCCTGATCTGTCCAACGATCGCGACTGGGCCATCGTGGAACAAATTGCCGCCATGGCGGCACGGCTGTGTCGTGAAGCCCATCTCCAGGGCTTCTGGTTGGATACAGAACAGTACGGCAACTACCGCTGGCGAACGAAGTCGGGGGGCCCGGAGTTTGAGACCCATCGACCAGCCAACCTCAAATTCCCCCTCGGGAAGGACTCTCCCGAAGTGCTGCGCCGCCGAGGCGCCCAATGGATCAAGGCCGTCCAAGCGCAATTGCCGGCCGTAAAAATCATCGTCACCTTCGCCTGGTCTCCCGATGCGGTGGGCTACGAACCGCTGCAAGGCAGCATTCCGTTTCTGGACGGTGTGCTCGATGGCATCGAGTCCCCGGGCCAACTCATCCACGGCTACGAAAACACGTTCTACTACGGTCAGGGACCGGGGACGTTCAATGCCGCCAACGATGGCAAGCAAGAGGGCTTCGCCGGGGATCGCGGCCGCTATGAGTCGGCACGCGCCTGGATCAAAGAATGGCGTTCGCTGAGCGGCAACCCGCCGAAGTACGATCGGTTTGTGAAAACTGGCATGGCGGCGTGGGTCGAGGATGACCCGTGGAACCTCTATCCGGGATGGCCGAGTGGAACTAAATCCTCCTTATGGAGCAATCTGCCGCTGGCATTGGCCTACAGTGACGAATACGTGTGGATGTGGTCGGAGCACACGCACTACGGCCAAACCCCTGCGGCGGGCATCAACCCGTTCTTGGCGGCCATCGGCAATCGGACTTTCAACACCGGCACCGAAGCCGTGGAGACCCTCGACGAGGATTTTTCAAGCGACCCCCTGCAACACGGTTGGCACTTCGACTTCGACATGCTGAGTCTCGGCCGCAAAGCCAACCCGGCCCACGAGGTCCCACTAATGAGCCTCGAGGCGGTCCCCTATGCCTGGTCCAAGGAGTCCCGGGCCGTCAACATCACGGGGAAATGGCCGACGGCGCGGAAGTCGAATTCGGTCGCGTCCGCATCCCAGGCTCCCCAGCGCCGACGCTATGTGCATCCCATCCGTCTTTCGCCCCAAAACACCTCTTTCCAAGCCGCACTGAATTTCCGCATCGAATCCTTCGGCAACACTCCGAACAACCCAATGATTCTGGGATTCTTCGCCGCCGATGAGCCGATTGAGCGCCACTCGCTGACGCTCCAGATCGCGTCGGCGGACCAGGCGCGATTGGTTTTAGCATCGAACGGGAAGTCGAAGGCTTGGGCTCTAGCCATCCCTGGAGGCATGAAAGCCGGAGACCCCTACCGCTTCAGCGTGGAGTATACCGGATTGAACCGACGGCTCCGGGCTTCCCTGAGTGAGTTATCCGGGGAACCGACGCGGTCAGTCCAGATCCAGCAGAGATTGCCCGCCTCGACAATCCCTTCCCTCTGGGACGAATTGGGAGCAGCCCTCGGGGAGAAGAGCACCCAACCCGGCACCAACTCAGAGACGTACCGTTACCGCCTCGAACACGTGAGCCTCCGAAATTAAATCCCAGTTCAGATTCAGTGGCCCATCGCCGCCCTAGCCCGCCTGATCCAGCGCACGTGAAGCCGGGTTCTGGTTTAACCATCACCGGCCCCCCTCTGAACCTCGTGCCTGTCCCATGAAACTCCCCTCCCATTATTTCCGTTTTTCGGCCCAGACCACCTTGAGGCTGTCGCGTATCGCCATCGTGGCTCTCTGGGGAGGGTACTTCGGTAAATTCTTCCTTCAGACCGACCGGCCCGGACTCCTAGTACTTCTGAGAGTGTGTCTGGTGGTAGGCACAATCCTGTCCATCCTCCTGTTCGTGAGTGCCCACAGCTTTGTTGGCAGTGCATTCGACCATCACATCTATGAGCGGGAGCTGACGCTGCGCAATCGGGCCTATTTCAAGACCATCCAGTGCGTTATGATTGGGCTCATCGCGCACTTTTTCGGCATCGAAATCGCCGAGCACCAGGGAATCTCTCTGGTGCCCAACGTGTACCAGAATTTCGGCCTGTGCCTCTTCTTTACAACCCTGATCGTTCCCGCCTGGTACCTGGCCCGATGGCATGCCGCCAACAGCGACGCGTAGAAAAGAGCCTCCTTTGCACGGGGCTGCCGCGAACGGAACTTCGTTCGGAAATTTAGGACCCGAAACTCAAGGAACCCCCGGCTTCTCTGGGGCACCAAACTCGGAAAGAAACCGGTGGGACACTCGAGGCCATGACGGCCGACGTCGCAGCGATTTAAAGTCCGGCGTCTGAGGAAGCCGGAGTTCTGGATCTGCGAAGAGCTCACCCACCGCAACAAATCGGTGATCGGGTCCGGTGGCGTTGTGCCAAGCATTCAAGGCGGGAATGGTCCATTGGAAATCGACCAGAAACACGGGCTTCCCATCGGCCCTCCAATAACGGTTGTCCTCAAGGCGAACCCGATGCTCGAAACCGGAGATGGAGACCAAGGTTCCGTGTGCGGGAACCACAACCAAATTGCTTCGGATGCAGGCCTGAATGGACCGTCCCATGACACGCACGGCCGCCACGGATTCGAGCGGTGCGATCACGGTGTTTCGTTCCACGATCAAACCGGTGATCTGGCATCCGTCTTCCGAGCCCAACTGGATTCCGGCATAGCCAGAGCTTCTGGCTCCATCGTTCCACGAGATATTCTCCCGGACCTGACAATCACGGTCGGCGTAAGCGGCCCCCGAATAGGTGTACACCAAGAACCCGGGACCGTGGTTGTGATGTGAAAAGTTCCGAATCAACAAACTCTCCTCGCATCCCCCATCCAAATCGAACCCACCACCATCCCGGAGGCAGGACTGGTTCCCGTAAGATTCACACCCCTCGATGGTCACCCGACGGCAAGCGTGAGCCCAGATGCCCACCGGACCCCCTCGTTCATTGCGACACGCAGCCCCGTTGCCCGCCGCAACACAGCCTCGAATGAGGGCGGTATCGACTCCATCGATGAAAATGCCACTGCCCGAGTGATGTTTCCGTTCATCGGGATCGCCCGGATTCCCCACGGCCACGCAATCCTCGATTCGGACCCCCGCATGAGGCCGCGAACTCCGCCCCGCCGGATTGCCTCCGTACACCATGATTCCGGCATAGCGGTTACTCGACGTCAGGCACCGTTCGATTCTGAGGCCTTCAAACCCCATCGAGCGCTGGCTGGCATCCACCATGATTCCGTGCCATCCGAAGCCCGTCATCGAACAGTCCTGAATCACCACACCGGCCACTCGCTCGAGGGTTTCTTGGTCCCGATCGCAGCGGATGCCATCGCCTAGGTTTCCGGAAGAGGCGATGAGCTTCAGTTGGGAAACCGTGATCCACGAAGTCTCTCGGATGAGAAGGCCCGATTCCAGGCCTGGCCGGAGGATCGCCTGCCCGCGCCCGTAGCTGGTGATTCGCACCGGTGACTGTCGCGTCCCGCCACCGGCGTGTTCGATGCGAAGGCCCCCGTCAAAGGTGGCTCCGCCCTCAAGAAACAGCCCATCACCGGGCGCAAGACGGTGATCCGAGATGTGCTGGTTCACTCGCTTCAAGGTCTTCCAGGGTGCTTTGAGCGAAGTCCCTGAATTGGAGTCCTTCCCGCGGGGCGACACGTAGAAATCAGCCGCATGGACGCAGCACCCTGCGCCCACCAGCCCCAACACCCATCGTGTCCACTGCCTGAAAACCCGGAACGTCATAAATCCATTCGAAAGCAGCCCGGAGGACCGCCGTATTGAAGACTCCAGAGACGCTGACATCCCCAACTCCAGTCAAGTCTGGCGCCCCAACCCGCAAACCGAGTTTCGACCCAAACCTGTCGAGACTCTGTGACTGGGCCCAATTTCCCAGGGCCTCGTGGAAGCAGATGCTGGGCGGAAAACGGACCCCGGTGAACCAGCGGAGGTCTATACGCATTCCAAGGAACCTGCAGCATAAGAATTGTTAAGGCGGGCTTGAACACGGGTTGGGTGTTGAGAATTGGGCGCGACTTGGCTTTAATGTCCCCAAATCCCCATCTTATGAAATCCCTCTCGATTCTCCGCCTCACGGCTCTGGCATCCCTAATCACCCTGGCTGGTTCGCTTTGGGCCGAACCCATCCCGGCCGAATACCGCATCGGCGGGTTCGCCATCGGCTGCCAAGCCTACACCTTCAACCGATTCACCGCGTTCGAGGCGATCGAGAAGACCGAGTCGGCGGGCGGCAAGGTCATCGAGTTCTACCCCGGACAGGCGCTGAGCCCGGAAGACCGCGCCACCAAGCTGAGCCACGAAATGCCCGCGGAGGCCATCCTGAAGCTCCAGGAGAAGCTCAAGAAGCATGGTCTCAAGGCCGTGAACTATGGCGTGGTGACGATCCCGAAGGAGGCTGCCGCGGCCCGGAAGCTTTTCCAGTTCGCCAAGGGGCTCGGCCTCTACGCCATCACCACCGAATCAACCGATGCAATGGACACCTTCGAGCCGCTCGTGAAGGAGTTCGACATCCGGGTGGCCTTCCACAACCACGCCCAGCAGCCCAAGAACCCGGCCTACAAGGTCTGGGATCCGAAGTGGGTGGCCGATCTCGTCCGCAACCGTGACTCCCGCATTGGTGCCTGCGCCGACATCGGCCACTGGCAAACCAGCGGCATCAAGGCTGTGGATGGACTCCGCATGCTCGAAGGTCGGGTGATTTCGTTGCATGCCAAGGAGCGCGAACAACTCGGGCACGGTCAGCGCGACATGATCTTCGGGACCGGTTCCACCGACATGGGTGCGGTGCTCGCCGAGCTGCGTCGCCAGAAATTCGACGGCAACATTAGCTGCGAGTACGAGTTCAACTGGGATCACTCCGTGCCCGATGTGGCCCAGTGCATCGGCTTCGTCCGCGGCTGGAGTGCGAACAACCGGTAATAGGGCGGATAAACAGAAAACCGGGTTGTCTGACATCGACACCTTGCGGAGATCGTAGCCCTTAATTCAGGCTACGATCTTTCAAGTTTCTTAAACGGACCCTGAATTCCAATTCTGCGGTGACTGCGAGTGGCACTCGCAGTCCCTGGGGCTACGAGGAGTGGACAATTGCGGAGTGAAGCCAGCCAAGGCTGGGTATTCTGTAATCAGTAAAACCCTTCAAGGTCGGGCCGTATGAAAAATCCAATGCAATGGGCTGCCACGCTTGCGCTTGCGATCACTACCACAGCCAACGCTGCTAATGACGGGTTCGAGACCGCCATCGCGCCCGTGGCCAATCCCATCTATTTCGAATCGGCTCTAATCCAGAGCGAGGTGCGCCCCCTCTTTGCTTATCATCGGCTCGACGCTGGTTTGTTGGGTGTGGGCGCCAATGCCCAAGTCTATGCGGTGCAATTGCGCTATGCGATCAACGATCGTTTGGCGTTCATCGCCACCCGCGACGGTTATACCCGGATCCATTTGGACAACGGGACCACCTTAGATGGATGGAATGACCTCGCCGCGGGACTCAAGTATGCGGTGATCCAGGATGCTGCTAACCAGTTCGCGTTGACCCCGGGTTTCACGGTCACCGTGCCCACGGGCAATTCCGAAGTGTTTCAAGGAGAGGGCAAAGGACGCGCTGATGTCTTCGTCTCGGCAATCAAGGGATGGAACCAGTTTCATCTCAACGGCAACATCGGCGGCACCGTTCCTTTTGATGCCGATGCCAACACTTCAAATCTTCGGTTCAATGTGATGGCCGATTACGCAGTGCACCGTTGGTTCACTCCGTTCGTTTCCTACAATTCGTTCCTGACGGTCAGCAGCGGCAACGCCATCGGTCTGCGGTCCGAAGGGTTTGATGTGATCAACTTCGGCAGCAGCAATGCCTCAGGACGATACCAAGGGGCCGCGGGCGTGGGTTTCCGCTCTCATTTGTGCGCTTTGGTGGATTTCGGCGTGGCCTACGAAGTGGGCGTTGCTGATCCGGCCGACATTTTCAAGGACCGCGTGACGGTCGATCTGGTTTGGAAATTCTAAAATCAAGGTCAGTCAACGGTTCTTAAAACAAACCACATGGCCGGGATCTCCCGTTCAACCTCTGAACGATCCGACCCCTCAAAGCGCAGAGATCGGATACCCAGCCCATCGGCAGTCTTCCACCAACGATCGCTCGTGAATCTGTCAGAATTCTTGGACGGACCTCGTTCCTTTAAGGCGAAGGGGTTGGTGAGGGAGACCCGGCCGCAGGACGGTACTCCATCAAATAGCTGCGTCGTTGATCCGCAAAGTTTTTGAGTCCCATGGAACCTCCGCCGCCGGGACCAAAGCCGTGGCCGGCCACATCTTGGGTAAGGCTCTTCTCGAAGGCCTCGGTGGAATCCAGCTTGCGGCCGTCGGCACGCACATCGTCGGCAATGAGGTTGTGAAGCTTCTCGACCAGCGGACCGAGTTTCTGCCAATCGAGCGATTTCTCAGCAATGGTTCGAACATGCCTCAGATAGCGTTCGCGCAGCGCGGGCACGGCTAGCAGTTTAGAGATGAGCGGCTTATTAGCATCTTGGGCGGCATACAGCGGATCTAACTTCACTCCATCGACGCGATTGCCTCCTCCGCCCGGACCACTCGGACCACCCGGACCGCGGCGTCCACCCGGACCACCGCCGAAGCCGGGCCCGCCAGGGCGGCTCAAACCTTCGTTTATGTCATGCGGCACCAAATGGAAGCGCCCTTGGGGATCTTGATAGAGCGCGTAGTCACTGGTGCGAATCCAATAGCCGTCATTGTTAATGAGCGCGTTTTCGACCGCGAGGAAGCGCAAGGCCCCGTCGATGTCGAGGAGGGGTTCGAGCGCCGACTCCAGTTGATCGGCCGGAGTTTGGTTAAGGACGCGGGTCAGTTGGATCAAATCCTTCCAGGCCTTCTCGCTGTCCTTGCTCTTGAGGTCATAGATCTTCTTGTAGGGAGCAGGCTCATATCCCAGGTAGGCGAGGGTGCCACGGCCATTGGGGCTGCCCGACACCTTCCACCGGTTTCCTTGAGTGGATCCGAAGAACTCTTGGGTGAAGTGTTTGTCGAATTGCTGAGCGCTGGCATAGACGCCCCAGTTCTCGCCGTTGATCACCACTCGAACGAGATTGGCCTTCGGTGTGGGCAGGTATTCCCGAGCGATATGGCTGTAAAGCACCGTCCTCAGGAAGGATGGATCTTCATGGGAATTGAGCAGGTTGAGGGTCTTGTTTCCGCCGATGGCCTGATCCTTGTGGGCGAAATCCAACGACACATTGAGTGAGCGCTTTTGCCCCTCCCGCACCGTAAAAAAGGAGGACATGCCCCGGAAGTGCACGCCCACTTCGCGGTAAGTCTTCCCATCGACCATGAGGGTGGCCGGCACCTCCACATCGGTGTTGTTGAAGTCGGCCAGTTCCTTCTCCCAATCGGCACTCTCAAACTGGAGGAACAGGGTTCGCAAGATGCCCTCTTCGTACAATGGTGCGTCGGGATAGTTCTTAACCTCGGCCGGCGTCCGCGTTGGACCGGGAGTTGGTTGAATGGATTCGTCGCCGCCCCGAGGGCCTCCAGGGGGGCCTCCACGCCCGCCCGGGCCGCCGGGCCCCCGGCCGCGGATTCGTCCGGCAGCCTTTTCTCCGACGAGGAATTCGCGAGCTGCCTTCCGTTCTTGGGCATCAAGGCGTTTGTCGCCATTTTGGTCGAAGCGGGACACCAATAACGTCTTGGGCGTCAAAGCCGGACCACTTGGACCACCTGGACCGCGGGGCCTTCCTCCAGGGCCACCAGGGCCAAAGGGCGGCGGCCCACCGAAGTCGAGCGGAGGCCCCGGCGGGCGGTCGGTGTCATTTTGCGAAAGGGCCGCCGGTGCGATGGCCAAAGACCACACGGCTGTGATCAGTAAGGTTAGGATTTTGGGGTTCATCTGGATCGTCTCAGAATGACCGGGCCTATCGGGAACAGGTTTCTCCTGTTTGAGCCGCCGTGCCCGGATCGTGTCCCTCAGACTTCGCAGGATAGACTTCAAGCCCGTGTGTGGAACGGGGCTTTAATTTGTGAAGGAATGGTAAAGATGGCGGGTACACCCACGCTGGACCCTCGAGATCAAAACCGTGCCGCTTCGCTCGTCTTGCCGTATTGCGACGAGCCGAAGTGTTCTACCTCGACGGCGACGCCGTAGACACAGCGGCACCGGCCTGGATAGTTGGGGCATCCTCCGCACCGGCGTCCGGCGAAAGGGCGCTCACGTCGACGGACACGCGAAGGATTTGCTGGGTGCCGCCAATCAGCACGCCGCGCACCGGAGAGATGTCCCCGTAGTCGCGGCCCCAGCCGATGGAAATGTGCCGCAGCGAGGCATAACAGTTATTGGTTGGGTCGGCGTCAATCCAGCCAATCCCGGGGCAGAACAGAGAGACCCAGGCATGCGAGGCGTCGACCCCGCGCAGTTTAAGCAGGCCCGGAGGTGGGTCGGTTTCGAGGTAGCCGCTCACATAGCGGGCCGGCAGGCCGATGGATCTCAGGCAGGCGATGAGGAAGTGGGCGAAGTCTTGGCAGACACCCCTTCGGTTTTTGTGGAAGTCGGCAAGGGGCGTCGAGACAGTGGTCGCCGTGGGGTCGAACCGAAAGTCGGACTGCAGGCGCGTCATGAGGTCTGACAGGGCTTCGAAAATCGGCCGCGCTCGGGTGAACGACTCCAGTGCGTAGTCGGCAAACTCCGGCGAAGTATGCACTAGCGGCGAGGGATGGGTGTACTCGTTGGCCTCGAGCGCTGCCCAGGTTCGGTCCACGCGGCACCGCGACCGCACCGTCTCCCAGGCGGGCGTCTCGGACGTGTCGGGCAAGAACGCAGGTGATACAGCCACTCGCGCCTTCGAGGTAATGGAGAGCGAACCGTGCGGGTACTCGACCGCGATGAAATGCGCTCGGTTGCCAAAATAGTCACCGTGGGAGGTGACAACCGAGGGCTTGGGGAAGATCTGAAACTCGTGGTGGCGGCACTGCTGCCGAGGCGTCCTCCGGGGCTCGAGCCGCAGCAGGTGGTGAGACACTGACACGGCCCCCTGGTAGTCGTACTCAGTGACGTGGACGATGTCGTAGACCAGGTGTTGCATAGGCTTTACCTCAGGAGAAACGCCAGAGAGTTAACTGACCCGGAAATACGTGTGACTGAAGTAGCGGTGGGTCAAATCGTCGGAGAGCCCGCTCAAGCCCTGAGCGCAGGTCTCCATGAGGGCAATCAGCGTATGCAGGTCAAATCCTTCGCACTCCGAGACCTCGCGTGCGAATTCGGCCGACAAGAGCCTGCCCTGAATGCCCTCGATCAGGGCCGACCACCGGTTGTCGACTCCAACCCGAAACTCGCCCTGCAGCGCGTCGAGATGGTTTCTAAAAGCCGACAACTGGAAAGCTAGGGCCCGCGGGTTCGACTCGTCGCGCACCAATACCTCGATCACATCGGGCCAGCGAGCGCTGGCGAAGTAGCGCTGGCGATGAGTCATGCCGCTGTCGGCGATGTCCAGGATCACCTCGAGGAGCGGCGTCGGTGATCCCGGAACGAAGGCGGCGGCCGTCATTAGGGTGGTCATCGAGAAGCCCCGCTCTAAGCGGCGGCCCACGTCGAGGAATCGCCATCCCGGTCCGCGGGTCATGTTCTCCATGGCCAGACCATTGAACGCCGCGAGGTTCAGAATGAGGCCCTGCACCAGGCCGAGCGCATGGGCGATGGAACGCCGGGTTGTCGGAACATCGGGTTGGGGCACGAGCCGGTCGAGGATCTGCCAAGTGTCGCCCGAAAAGCGGTCCCGAACGGCCGCCGCGTTCTGACGAATCCGCCCCATGAGGTCGGGAATCGAGCCAGGGCCGTCGAAGCGGTAGATCCATTCGAGCACCTTCCGGGTCAGGTCCGCCGGTCCGTTGTCTGAATTCGTGGCGGAAGGATCCCCGGTGAGCGTGGACGGTTCTTTGGCGGCCGCCTCGGCCAGCACGGGGAGGAGCCCGATGCCGGCCAGCAGGTGGCTCAGCCGATCGTCACGGCCGGAGGTCGCGGGCGAAGTGTCCGAAGCCAGTTGTCCGAGCACGCAGCGGAGCACTCGCAAGCGCTGCTCCAGTCGCTCGGTGTAGCGCCCTAGCCAAAAAAGACTGTCGGCAGCCCGGCTTGGCAGCCCGGTCAGACGTCGGTCGGTGGACGCATGGGCCGGTATCGCCGACAACGATTCCTCGCCGTCATCCTCGCCCGAACACAAGACCCAGGTGTCCTTGCTTCCGGCTCCGCCCTGCATGGAGACCAGAGGGTCCTCCACCGAGGCCGCCACCCGCGTGAGCCCACCGGGGAGTACGGCATGCTCGGAGCCGTCAGTCGCCACATAGGCCCGGAGCAGCACCGAGCGCCGCTCGAAGCCTCTGGGGGTCCACACCGGAGCCGACGAGGGCAGCACACACTCCTGGGCGACGAAGTCTTGGGGCCTGGAGGCGATGAGTTCTAACAGGCGGGCTTTGTCGGCAGCGGCCAGCTGGTGCCCGAACCAACTGCGACCCCGACGGAGCCCGAAGGCAGGTTTGATCACCAGACGCTCGAGCTGACCGGTGACGTACCGCAGCCCCTCCGCCTCGCCACACCACCAAGTAGGAACCGACGGCAGCAGGAGGTCCTCATCCAGCAAGTGGCGACACAGTGCTGGAAGAAATGCTAAAAAAGCTGGGCTCTCGAGCAAGCCCGAGCCCAGGGCGTTGGCGATCGTCACATGGCCGGCGCGGGCCACCTGCACCAGCCCTGGGACACCAAGCACCGACTCCGCCCGGAGCTCCAGCGGGTCGCAGAAGCCGTCGTCGACCCGCCGCAAAATGACGTCAACGGGCTGAAGCCCCTCGAGAGTCTTCAGGCAGACCCGCAGATCGCGCACCATTAAGTCTGCTCCCTCGACCAGCGGTATGCCTAGATGGCGAGCGAGGTAGGCATGCTCGAAGTAGGTCGCGTTGAGCGGACCCGGGGTCAAAAGCACCATCACCGGGTTCTCCCGTCGGCCCGGCGCCAGCGACTCGAGGATGGATCGAAGGCTCCGAAAAAAGGGCGAGAGGCTACGCACGGACACCTCGCGGATTTCGTCTGGGAGCACCCGCGAAACAACCTTGCGGTTCTCGTGAGCGTAACCCGCTCCGCTGGTAGACTGGGTCCGGTCGGCGAAGATCATCCACTCGCCCGAGGCCGACCGGATGAGGTCCGCCCCGTAGAGGTGAAGCATCACCTGGCCGACCACCGGCAGGCCGCGGCAAGGACGCAGGAATCCGGGGTTGGAGTAGACGAGCTCTGGGGGAATGAACCCGTCGACGATGAGTCGCTGCGTCCCGAGGTACAGATCTCTCAGGACGAGGTCTAAGAGTCGCGATCGCTGAATTAAGCCCGCCTCGAGGTCTCGCCACTCCGGGGCCGAAAGGATCAAGGGCACGGGGTCCAGCGACCAGGGGCGATCGCGCCCCTGAGGGTCGCCATACACGTTGTAAGTCACCCCATGCTCCCGAATCATCCGCAGCCCCTCGTCCCAACGGGCGTTCAGCCGTGCGGTGCCCAGTCGCTCGACGGCATCGATCATCCCGGCCCACTGGGGCCTCGGACGGCCTCCCTCACCGAAGCATTCGTCATGCGGCGCCGGCATCCCGTCGGCCATCCGGCGAGCGCCGGCGGCCACGATCAACGCGGTCCCCTGTTGTGTTTCGAGCATCGTGTCGATGGGCTGTCCCGACGGGCTTCCCCGCGGTTCGTGTGCGTCCCGCGGGCCGCGAGAATGGTTAGACGCAACGGAGATCGAGGGTGAAGGGAATTTCCTCCAGTCGCACTGGGGGCGGAACCTCAACGACGCCGGGAGTGTGACCGTGGGTCATAAAGCGCGCCAATCGGCGGCTCTCGGCCTCGTAGGCGTTGACCGGGAACGACTCGTGGTTGCGTCCACCCGGGTGTGACACGTGGTAAGTACACCCACCGAGCGACCGGCGGTTCCAAGTGTCCACGAGGTCAAAGACCAGCGGCGCATGCACGCCGATGGTGGGCTGAAGGCACTGGGCCGGCTGCCAGGCCCGATAGCGAACCCCACCGACCTGGTCGCCGGAGGTGCCTGTGGGATGCAGGGGAACCCGCCGGCCATTGCATGTGAGCGCGAAACGGCTGCCTACCATGCCCTTCGCGAAGACCTGAAGTCGTTCGAGGGAACTATCAACGTAGCGAACGGTGCTGCCGCCGGCCGGTTCTTCGCCGAGGACATGCCACGGCTCAAGTGCCGTTCGCAGTTCCACATGGATGTCCCGCTGGGCGAAGTCGCCGAGCCTCGGGAAGCGGAACTCGAAGTGCGGATCGAACCACTCAGACTCGAACGGATAGCCCGCATCCCGCAAATCCCGCAGCACCTCATTGAAGTCGGTGCGGCAGAAATGGGGCAACATCCACCGGTCGTGCAAGTCGCTCCCCCATCGGACCAGCCCGTTGGAGTAAGGTTCCTTCCAGAACCGGCCGACCAGTGCACGGATAAGGAGCTGCTGAGCCAGGCTCATGCGCGAATCTGGAGGCATCTCAAAGCCCCGCATCTCGACCAGGCCCAGCCGGCCGGTGGACGAATCGGGTGAGTAGAGCTTGTCTATGCTGAACTCTGCGCGGTGAGTATTGCCGCTGGAGTCGACGAGCAAATTGCGGAACAGGCGATCCACCAACCAAGGCGGCACCTGAGTGTCGGGCGGTGGCACCTGGCGGAAGGCCACCTCCAGCTCGTGGAGCGCGTCATGGCGAGCCTCGTCGATACGCGGGGCCTGGCTGGTGGGGCCGATGAAGAGCCCGCTGAAAACCCAGCTGAGAGATGGGTGGTTCTGCCAGTAGGCCAGGAGCGATCTCAGTAAGTCAGGGCGCCGGAGGAACGGCGAATCGGCCGGAGTTTCGCCCCCGAGGACAATGTGGTTGCCGCCGCCCGTCCCGGTGTGACGTCCGTCGAGCATGAACTTCTCGGCACACAACCGCGTCTTCCGGGCCTCGTCATAAACCGCCGTCGTGCGGTTGACCAAGTCGTCCCAGCTCCGGCTCGGGTGGATATTCACCTCGATCACCCCGGGGTCCGGCGTCACAGACAACCGTTCCAACCGCGCGTCGCGGGGCGGCGGTTCGCCCTCGATAATCACCGGCGTGGAGAGACTCCCGGCGGTGTCCTCGATGGCCGCAACCAAATCGAGGTAGCGCTCAGTCGAGGGCATGGGCGGCATGAACACGTGGAGCCGCCCTTCCCGCGGTTCCACGCAGAGGGCCGTCCGGACAATCCAATCGGCCGACTCGCCGTGCGCGGGTCGGCGGTCCCCAGATGCCTGCGGTCGGGGCCGTCCGGCACCGGACTCGGGGAACGCACTGGCCGAGCGGGCGAAGGCATCCATCGACCGCACCACACGAGTCTGCATCGCCATCCGGAACTCCCGAGGCAACGGTGGCTGAAATACGGTGGGGTCCGGCGCGATCACGCGCGGTTGATCCAGCTCAGAGACCCAGGGAATCGAGTCTAGCGGCAGCCGCAGGCCCATCGGCGAGTCACCCGGGATGAGCCACAGCGTATCGTCATCGCGCAAAAACCACGGGCCACTTTGCCAAGCGCTAAGACCGTCGGCCTCGAGCGGAAGTGCGTAGCCGACCACCGAACCAATGCCTTGCTGGAAGATCCTCGCCAGGCGCTCCCGCTCAAGAGCGTCCTTTAGGCGCGAGGCCTCGGCGGTGACGTTGCTCGGGAGTCGGCGTTCCCGCCAGGTGTGGTAAAAGACATCCTCGAAACCGGGTAAGATGCGGGCCTCGTCGACACCCAGCCGTCGGGCGATGCCGGCGACCAGCGCCTGCGCCTCGGTGGTGCCATGGCCGTAATCCCGCGATTCGTCAGCGATGAGCGACTCATCCCGCCAGATGGGCACGCCATCCTTACGCCAGAACGCCGAGAGCGCCCATCGGGGGAGTTGCTCACCCGGATACCATTTCCCGAGCCCGTGGTGGAGCAGAGCGCCCGGGGCGAACCGGCGTTTGAGCCGGCGCAGCAAGTCGCCCGAGAGCACCCGTTTGCGGACCGACACCGCCGTCGTGTTCCATTCTGGGCCCTGGGGATCGTCAATGGAGACGAAGGTGGGTTCCCCACCGAAGGTCAACCGCACGTCGCCATCGACCAAGTCGCCATCGACCTGTTGGCCTACCTGCAAGATCCGCTGCCACTGCTCCTCGGAGTAGGGTCGGGTTACCCTCGGACTCTCATGGATCCGGGCGACGCGCATCTCGTGCACGAACTCCGATTCGCAAGGGCCGACCGCCCCGGTGACGGGGGCCGCCGAGCCGGGCTCGGGGGTGCAGGACAAGGGGATATGCCCCTCGCCGGCCAGCATCCCGGAGGTGGGGTCGAGTCCTATCCATCCGGCTCCGGGAAGATAAACCTCACACCAGGCGTGCAGGTCGGTGAAGTCGTTCTCTACGCCCGAGGGACCGTCCAGCGCCTTTAGGTCGGGCGTCAGTTGAATCAAATAGCCACTGACGAACCGCGCCGCCAAGCCCAGGTGGCGCATGACATGCACCAGCAGCCAAGACGAGTCGCGGCAAGATCCGGAGCCCAAACGAAGCGTCTCGGTAGGCGACTGAACCCCGGGCTCGAGGCGGATGAGGTACTTGACGGCTTCCTGCACGCAACGGTTCAGCGCGACAACGAAGTCCATGGTCGGAAGTCGTTTGCCGTGCGTCCCGGAATGCGGCCAGCCATCGGTGCTCAGCAGATCGCGACACAGGCGGTGGAGGAATTCGAGCATCGGTCCGTCGGGCGGCGTGACCCTGAGGAAGGGCTCTAAATCTTGAGCGAGCGTCGGCTCGTAATCGAACGGGAACTCGCTGGCGTCGGGCTCGAGGAAGAAATCAAACGGGTTGAGCACCGACATCTCGGCCACGAGGTCGACCTCGATCCGCAGCTCAGACATCGGTTCCGGGAAGGTCAGCCGGGCGTTCCAGTTCGAGAATGGATCCTGCTGCCAGTGGATGAAGTGAACCCCTCCGTTAATACGCAACGAATGGCTCAAAATGCGCGTCCGACTGTGGGGGGCCGGACGCAACCGGATCACATGGGGCCCATGCGAGACGGGCTTGTCGTAGCGGTAATGGGTGAGATGGTGGAGGGCAACGTGGATGGCCATGGCGTGGTGCGGAGGCTCAATGCGCCTCGTTGTAGCGACTGCGCCGACTCAACGTGGGCGTGCGGAACGCGAAGAAAGTATCGTAGATCCCCGAACCAACCTGGTTGATCTTGGTCTCCAGGCCATCGAGGTACTCATGGAGCCCTTCGTCCTCGATCTCATCCACCTGCGTGAAGGCGAGGTCGGAGCAGAGCTGTCCGAGCAACTTCTCTGACGGGTTGCGGAAACTGCCAATCGGCGTGCCGGTAATATGGTGCAAGGAGCTGCGCACCCCATCAAGGCAGTGTCGGACGCTGCGCGGGAAGTCGGGGTCAAGCAGCAGGAACTCGATAATTCCGTCGGGGCGGATCCGGCCGTGGCGCTTACGGTACATTTCGAATGCGCTGGCGCTGCGAAGCACCGCGGCCCAGTGGATGTCATCAAGGCCGGCGGCCTCGGCGCCCAACCCGGTCGGGATGTAATACTTTACATCGAGGATTCGGGAGGTCTTGTCGGCGCGCTCGAGAAGCCGTCCTAGTTCAATAAAGTGCCACGCCTCGTTGCGAGTCATCGTTGCGCCGGTGATTCCACTGAAAAGGTGGCAGGCCTGTTTGACCTCGGCGTAGAAGGCCAGCGACGTCTCTTGGCCGACGGTGCCCTGGGCCGCTTGGTCCTGAAGGCGCAGGTAGAAGCTATTGAGTTGCTCCCACATCTCCGACGAGATGATCTCGCGGATGGAGCGGGCGCTCTCTCGGGCCGCGCCGAGGCAGGAGAGGATGGAGTTGCCGTTGCCGGGGTCGAAGCTGAGGAACCGTATGGTGTTTTCTGAGTTGGCCACCGTGCCTTGGCCTGCGAAGGCCTTGTGGTCGGCGAGGGTTTCAATCAGCGGTTGCCATCGCTGCTCCCCTCCGACCGGGTTGTCGAGCATCAGGTTGAGGTTGACGTCGATGATACGGGCCACGTTCTCGGCCCGCTCGACATAGCGGCTCATCCAGTAGAGCGAATCGGCGACGCGGCTCAGCATGGCTTTTTTGGGTGCGGGGTGCGGTGGGTCTTCAACGGTTCGGGTTGGTCGTCGAGAGGGGTCAATGGGGGATGAGGGGCGATGCCAGGACCATCGAGGGGGGGCGTCCGCCGCCGGCGGTGGAGGGCACCGGCGAATCGTCGGTTTCTGCCAGCACCCAAGTATCCTTGGTGCCGCCACCCTGCGACGAATTCACCACGAGGGATCCCTTGCGCAGCGCGACTCGGGTGAGGCCACCCGGCAGCACGAAAATATCGCGGCCGTAGAGGATGTAGGGGCGAAGGTCAACATGCCGTCCCTCAAGGTTGGTCTCGCAAATCGTGGGCACCCTCGAGAGCGACAGTGTGGGCTGGGCGATGTAGTTACGCGGGTTGGCGATCACCAGCCGGCGGAACTCCTCGATTTGCTCGCGCGTCGAGTGAGGACCAATGAGCATGCCGTAGCCGCCTGACTCGTTGGCGGCCTTGACCACCAGCTCGCCGAGGTGCTCGAGCACGTAACGCTGGTCCTGCTCCTCCGAGCAAATGTAGGTCGTGACGTTGGGTATGATCGGCTCCTCGCCGAGGTAGTAGCGGATCACGCGAGGGATGTAGGCGTAGACCGCCTTGTCGTCCGCCACGCCGGTGCCCGGCGCGTTGGCCAGGGCGACGTTGCCTGCCTTGTAAACCTCCATGAGGCCCGGGACCCCCAGCATCGAGTCGGTGCGAAATGCCCTCGGATCAAGGAAGTCGTCGTCGATGCGCCGGTAAATCACGTCCACCCGCTCGAAGCCACTGGTCGTGCGCATCCAGACAAATCCCTCGTGCACCACCAGGTCACTGCCCTCAACGAGTTCTACACCCATTTGCTGAGCCAGGAAGGAATGCTCGAAGTAGGCCGAGTTGTAGCGCCCCGGCGTGAGCACCACCACCCGGGGTTGGGTCCCGCCGTCGGGCGTGATGAACTCGAGCATGTCCCGCAGGCGTGCGGCGTAGTTCGACACGGGTCGAATGCGCGCGCCGGAGAATACCTCGGGAAAGAGGCTCTTCATTAGGCGCCGGTTCTCGATCACATAGGAGACGCCCGACGGGCAGCGGATGTTGTCCTCGAGAACCAAGATCTGGCCGGTCTGATCCCGCACCAAATCTGTACCCGTGACGTGGCACCAGATGCCCTGAGGCGGCTTGAGGCCCACGCACTGCTGCCGGAAGCCCGTGGAGGAGGCGATGACTTCCCTCGGGATGATCCCATCCTTAAGGATCTTCTGGTCGTGGTAGAGGTCGTCGAGGAAGAGGTTCAGGGCGAGGATGCGCTGCTGGAGGCCCTTCTCGAGGCGGTTCCACTCGGTGCCCGAGACGATGCGCGGGATGAGGTCGAAGGGGAGGGTCTTTTCGACTCCGCGATTGTCGCTGTATACGTTGAAGGTAATGCCGGCCTGCATCAGCGCGCGCTCGGCCGCCTTCTGTCGCATCTTGAGTTCGCCGGAGGGCAGTCCCTCAATCTCGCGAGCCAGCAGGCGGGAAGCGGGATGGGGTTCTCCAGACGACGAGATCATCTCATCGTAGAAATCCCCCCGTTCGTATCGAGAAAAGTTCATGTCATCAGGCACAACGCGGGTGAAGCGCTGGGTTGCTGAAAGGGAAAGCATAGGTCATGCCATCAGTTTCACCTCAGACAGGAGGTCCCGAATGGAGGGGGAAATGGAGGTTTTTTGGCGAAAACACCCAGTTTTACCCACGATCTAGGGAACCCGAGCCCTCGGAGCCCGAAGGCCGCCCTCCCCTCCTCTTCTCCCAAGCTCCCATCGTCGAACTGCCTTTAAATAGCCACCCTGCCCAGAACCATCATGCAACCCCGACCACGGCACGCCCCTTCCGAAGGGTCGAGTCGGTCTAAACCCGCTAGAGGCTTCTATTGCCTGCTCAGGCCCATCAGAGCGCGCAGCGCTGGGTGCCAGGGGTAAGCGCTTAGTTATTCTGCCTTCCACACTCTTCTGGCGGCACTCACCCATTAGCGGCCAGCGACCCGTTCTCACGGAATCATTGGTTCGAACGATCAAGATTCTGTGCCTGACCCCGATTCCAGAAAATAAACCGGGATCATCCAAAGAAAAATGATCCGTTTCGTATCCGTCTTTAATGGTGTCCAGCGCGATCTATGGTGTGATTAATACCCTGGCACAAAAGCGCGCCGTATCGGGTAAGATGAACAGCTTGATTAGCATCGGATCAGCCCTGCCTAGTCAGGGCGCGACGATGATGCTGTTTTTAGAGTGCTACTATTTCTCGAGCCGGGCGGGGGACCTTCTGGGCACTTGGATTTACGACAAGCACGGAGGGTTTATCCCAACAGTGATACTAACCAACCTCGTCTACGCACTGATCCTACCCGTCCTGCTGCTTGTTCCCAAACGGCTCACCGCAACCAGGGATGGCGAGTCGATCGAGGGGGGTGGCTCACATCCACCGGCGGCGATCTAGGCCCACCACGACTACTGATGAGGCCCCAAACCGGGGAGAGTGAAAAACAATCTCTCATCAACTGAAGCGGGCATTCCAGCGCAACGGTCCCTCCCTGACTGTGGAGCCTCAAGATGGCCCACACCGACCGAGCCGTTTGGGCCAAGGCACGCGGCATCCAGCTCGTCATTCTCTACCAAGCTCGTGGTGCTCAATAGCGGGTCCAACGCCTCGCCCAGAACCCATTTTGACCCGCTCGATACGCCTGCGCGGCCCCGGTGTGTCCACCGGATTGGACGATTCCAAACACGCAGCGGCGACTGCGACTCAGGCCGACAGGCGTTTGGCTAGGCGCTCGATCTCTTGATCGCCTTGAGCGCCCTTCCATCGCAGCTCGCCCATCCACCAGTGGCGGACGTAGCCGCGTCGATCGATGACGTACACCGTGGGCCACATCGTGGTGCCCCAGGCCTGCCAGTTGGCACTCTTCAAATCGACCGTCACGGGGAACCCGAACCCCGCTTTCTTGGCGGCGGCCACGACCTTACCCACATCGCGCTCGTCGTCGGTTTCGGGAGTCTGAACCCCGACCACCTCGATACCCTGATCACGCAGGGTCTGGTGCCAGCGATTGTAGATGGCGAAGTTGGCGTGACAGTTGTGGCACTGGAAGGCGTAGAAGTGCAGCAACACCACCTTCCCCCGGAGGTCCGCCAGGGAGGCCTTGCGGTCCCCGTCGACCCAGACGCCCGAGTCGACCAATTCCGGAGCCATCGGCAGCACACGCTCGAAGACGGACGTGTCTCGCACCTCACCCAGACACTCGATCCAGCGCGACTGCTGCCCGGCACTCAGCACCTGTCGGGCCGCCTCGGACTCAATTTGCCGGATACGCACCATCGCGGCCTGCCGCTGGGACCGACCCGCGGAGCCGACCGACCGCACCTGACCCAGTGCCTGGTCGGACCGCTGGAATAGCGTATCCAACTTCGCGCGCTGTTCGGTCGTGATCGCGAGATGCTCGGCCACCTCGGCTCTCAAAAAGGCGCGGGCCCCCTGCCCTTGAAGCTCCAACTGCCGCAATCGGGCCGCGGCCACACCGCCCCACCGACGCCGGACCTCTCCCACCACCGCCGTCTCGGCGCGCGCGATCGCCTCGCGTTGTTCCGGCTCGGGCAAGTTCCGCCAGCGCATCCAACCCGAGGCCGCCTTGCGCAGCGCCTCATCGAACCCGACCTCGGTCTCAGCCTGGACGCCCATCTCGCGCTGACCCTCCTCGGAATGGGCGATCGCCAGAAGCGTTTGGGGCACGCGAGCGAGCGTGGCGGGCAACTCGCGGTGGCGCAGACCCTGCCCTACCCCGACTGGTTGGTCAGCGGCCGGGGCCACCCAATACGGCAACGACACCGCGCCCACCGCCATCCATCTCAAGTGACGCCGGAGCGCCGCATCCCCACGCGCCCCCGCGATGGAAACCGGAGGACAGCCAGAGGGTGAGGACTGCGAAGTGGGATTCATAGTTTGCCAGTAACAGGTGGGAATCTAGACCTGTGCAACGTTGCTCAGAGGGCTTCGAGGCTGTCAATGCCTCCTCTGAGACAGAGACCCTTTCGACGTCTACTTCATTTGAACCAAAGCACCCACGGCCACAATCACCACCTTTAAAGCCAAGACAATTTGGCGAACTGCTCGAACGCGAGGCAGGCGACGAGGAGATCGTCATGACCTGGCAATGCGAAACCCGTCGCCCGCTTCAACCGGGGTTGGCGGTATCCAGAACCACAAAGCCGCGCAGGGAGCCCCCCACGACGGCGACCTTTTTCACTTCTCCGCCGTTCGGGCCATCTCCTGCAACACGGCCAGGTCTGCAGGCGTGCCAGCCGGATCGAAACCGAAGGCTTTCTCTCGGGCGATGAGCGCCTGCCGCTGCGTTTCGATGCGGGCGCGTTCTCCGGTTTTTGCAGCGACGACATAAATCGCCGCGCGGCTGACGCGGTCGCGGATTTCCACGAATCCGCCACTCACTTGATGCTGAACTTGCGTGATACCGTCAGCATCCACGCGGAAAATTTCGGCCGACGCACGAAGGTACGCGGGCAGCGGAAAGAGAAAGGTGGCCTCCCGCGGCGGGCCAAACTTGAAGACGTGTTCCTCTGGGTCCGGAGTGTAGGCCAGGTCGAGCGCAAACAGCAGTGCCCCGCGAGGTCCGGCCACCACATCCAAGTCCCAGTCTGACTTGCCGTCCCGCAGCACGCGTTCGTGGCTCGTGGCGTCGCCTTCGAGGCAGTAATTCTCCAGCATCCGAATTTCGCGGCCGACGCGGGTCATCGGTTCGATCAAATCCGGGAAGGCCACCAGCGAGCGCAGGCTCAAGTTGAACCAGTAGAGCGAAGTGATGCGACTGGCGAGGGCGTGGTAGGCTTGGAGACGCAGTTCATCGGGGGTCGGGGAACCGCGCTTGCGTCCGCCGTAGCCTCTCCAGTCGTGG
>JAPLUH010000493.1 GCA_026397675.1 Verrucomicrobiota bacterium | reverse complement strand
AAAGGGTTTGCGCGTCGTGTTGAATCGAATGAAGTCCTGACCCAAGTAATCGAAGCGGTGGAAGTCAGGGCGAGCGGCCAACTCCGGCCCCAGCTCGCCGGGGATAATCTTCCGGTCAGAAATGAGGTCTACTTCGCCGTTGAGGAACAAATTGAGCGCAGTCGACGGATTGTCGCCGCTGAGGATGTCGATGCGCTCGGCCATCACCTGAGCGGCATCCCAATACTGGGGATTCCGGCGCAAACGGAACCGATCGTTCACTCTCCAACTCAAGAGCTGATAGGGACCACTGCAAGGCAAGGGTTCGGCCCGGATCCATTGATCGCCCCACCGTTCCACAGCCCGCTGAGGCACGGGAAAGAACACCCGGGAGGACATCAATTCCAAGAAGTAAGGCGTCGGATTCTCCAGATGAACGCGGACCGTGTGAGCATCGAGTGCCTCAGCTCCCAACTGGGAGGCATCGCGAAGTTCACCATTCACGATGGCTCGGCCATTCCGAATGCAGAAGAACTGACTCGCGTAATCGGCCGCCGTCGCAGGAGTGACAGCCCGTCGCCAGGACCAGACCACCTCTTTGGCCTCGATGGGTTCTCCGGTGGACCAGCGCGCCTCCGGCCGCAGAAAGAACAAATAGGTCAACCCATCGCCAGAGATTTCCCAATGCGAGGCCAACCCCGGCATGGCCGTGCCGTTGGTGGGATTAAACCGGGTCAAACCTTCAAACAGCGCCGAGGCGATGCGGCCATCGGCCTGCCCTGTGAGGATTTGCGGATCGATGGTCTCCGGCTCCGGACCATTGTGCAGGACCAGATCGGCCCGTTCCAATGGCGAACAACTCGTGAGAACCCACGCACCCACCATCAAAACCCCACCGAGCGCGCGAACCGCAAGCCAGGGCCTCAAGGATTCAAACAGCCGGGCCCACCAACCCGGGCAACAAAAAACCCCCGTCTTGCGGACGAGGGCGTTTTGTTGAACCAAACTGGGGATCACTTTGCAGCAGGGGCAGCAGGGGCAGAAACCGGCGCCTTCGTGGCCGCGTTCGTCGGGGTGATGAGAGTGTTGACCGCGGACGCAGCCGAAGAGGCAGGAGCGGCGGCTTCAGAGCGGGTGACTGCCTCGCGCACCGCTTTAGCCGCAGAACCAGAGCTGTTCTTCATGTTACCCAACCAAGCCAGAAGGATGCAGAGGCCGAGAAAAATGCCGCCGGTCCACTTGGTGATGGTCGTCAGCGCGCTGCCAGCGCCGGCACCTAACAGTGTGTCCACTGCGCCGGAACCGAACGCCATGCCCATGCCAGCCTCTTTCTTAGGAAGCTGGATCAGAACCAGCAGCCCCAGAAGGAGGCATACGAGTACGAGGATAAAACTCAGAAGACCAATCAGGATACCCATGATATAAAAAAGTTGGGGGAGAAGTTGAAGGCGGAGAAAAGACTCAGATCGAGTTTTTGATAATTTCCACGAAACCCTTGGATTCCAAAGAAGCGCCACCAACCAGCGCGCCGTCAATGTCGGGCTGCTGGAGCAGTTCGCGGGCATTGGAGCCCTTCACGCTGCCGCCGTACTGGATGCGGACGCGGCGGGCAATGGCCTCACCGTGCATCGAGACGAGCACCTTGCGGATGAATGCATGAACTTCTTGGGCCTGAGCGCTGGAGGCCGTCTTGCCAGTTCCAATGGCCCAGACGGGCTCGTAGGCAAGAACTGTCGATTCCACCTGCTCGGCTGTCAGTCCTGCCAAGCTGCCGCGGAGCTGGGTCTCAACCACCTTCTCGGTGATGTTTGCCTCGCGCTCAGCGAGGGTCTCGCCGACGCAAACGATGGGAATGAGGTTGTTCGCGTGGGCATTGGCAGCCTTTTTGGCGACAAGCGCGTCGGATTCCTTTTGGAACTGGCGTCGCTCGCTGTGACCCAAGATCACATAGCGCACCGACAGTTCACGAAGCATGCCCGGGGCGATCTCTCCGGTGAAGGCACCATAGACAGAG
>JAPLUH010000158.1 GCA_026397675.1 Verrucomicrobiota bacterium | reverse complement strand
ACGGGGCGTCTTCTCATCGGCACACGCCCGCAACAACACCACGGCCAAACCCTCAGCTTCGGCTCGCGGTCCGCAGAAACCACACAAAGATCCTGGGCTGATCGACCCATTGCTCCATCGGATTAGATATTTCACCGACGGTGCCGTCATCGGCTCCCGCAGCTTCGTCGAGTCCATCACTCTCCATTACCAGAATTGGCTCCAACGAAAACGCCAACCCTCCCCTCATCCAGTGTCCGACTTGGAAAAGTCCATGCTCTTCAGTCTCCGCCCGCTGCGGGGCATGGCCAGTTGTTGAATCTCACCCAAGTCGCCAGCAATTTTGCGATCAATAGAAGACACTGGCTCAATGCCTCGCATAAAAATGGCGACGACCCAGCTCAGCCGACCCTCTCTCAATGGCCAAATTCAGCAGGTGTGCCCACTTGTAACACCTGACACTAGATAAAAGCGGTAATACTTCTGGCCGCTTTTCAGCCTATCCGTCCGCAAGGCTCGCAACAGCAGTCTTTCAGACGAGGCGCTTGATCCTGCGAGTCGGATCAGGGTCTCCTTATAGCAAGCCCATGAATTTTTCGATGTGTACCGCAAACCGCCCTTGGCACGAGCTGCCGAGCCTGTCCCTAGTTCTGATTTTTGCATCTGTCCAAGTAATGACGATGGGCCTCTTGGCTGATGGTCCTGCAGACAATTCATCCGAAACCGTTCGAAGAGTCCCACCGGTGGGAATCGCTATCCCCGAATCGGTCCGGCAAGAACTGAGTGCTGAGGCAAAAGCTCTGGAAACTAATCTCGCCGAGGCTCGGTTACGCTGGTCCCAAAATCCACAGCAACTGAAGCATTGGGCAGACATCGCTATTTTCGGCAAGTCAGTGGACTGGGCGCTACGGTACCAGGAGATCTTCAAGACCAATGAGGTAGATTCGGCCCGTTTACAGTTGAAGACCGCCGCTGAACGATTGCAGACGCTGGATAAGGGACAGGCTCCCTGGACCGAGATTCCCGGACCCACGGTTGGAGGCTATGTGTCCCGGATCGATGGATCCGTGCAACCGTTCGGGTTGGTCATTCCGCAAAGTTGGCGACCCAACTCAGGTAAACAATGGCGCTTAGATTTCTGGTTCCATGGACGGGGCGAGACGCTGAGCGAACTAGCCTTCATCACCGACAGGATGAAGAATTTCGGCGAATTCTCCCCTCCGAACACATTTGTATTGCACCTCTATGGACGCTACTGCAATGGCAGTCGATTCGCCGGAGAGACCGATTTCTGGGAAGCGTTCGAGGAGGTTCAACGTCGCTATCCGATTGATGAAAATCGCCTGATCGTTCGAGGGTTTTCGCTCGGCGGCGCATCTGCTTGGCACTTCGCCGTACACCACGCAGCCCGATGGGCCGCAGCCGCTCCCGGGGCTGGGTTCAGCGAGACAGCCGAATTTCTTCGAGTTTTCCAGCAGGAGCAACTCCAACCTGCCCCATGGGAACAGAAGCTTTGGCGACTGCATGACGCGACCGCCAACGCAGTCAATGTATCCATGGTCCCGCTGATCGCCTACAGCGGGGAGGTGGATAGCCAGATCCAGGCTGCAAACGCGATGCGGTCAGCATTGCAAACCGAGGGCATTGAGCTGACCCATCTGATCGGCCCCAAGACGGGGCACAAATACGAGGCCGGTGCGAAGATTGAACTAAATCGTCGCCTGGATGCATTGGCAGCGGTGGGGCGTACCCGCGTACCGCATGAAGTCCGCATGGTGACCCATTCGCTGCGATATAACCAGATGGCATGGATGACCGTCGACGCATTGACCGAACACTGGGAACCAGGGCGTGTGACTGCGCAACTGCCGGATGGGGACAGGCTCCTTCGGGTCGAGGCTGAAGGCGTGGAAGCACTGACCCTTGAATTCGGCCCAGGGGAGGCTCCGTTCCCTGTTCACCAACCCGTTCAGGTGGCTTTCGCAGGAACAGACAACACGGTGATCCTGGAATCCACCCGACCGGGAACCGACCGCTCTTGGAAGGCCAGCTTCCACCGTAAGAACGGGGTTTGGAGGACCGGACCAGATCTGACGGTCGGGCTGCACAAACGTCATGGACTTCAGGGACCTATCGACGACGCCTTCATGGATTCGTTTATGATGGTGCTGCCCACCGGAACCCCACTGAACACCGCAGCCGGAAATTGGGTGAAGAGCGAGTCGGCTCGAGCCATTGAGCATTGGCGGCGTCACTATCGCGGAGATGCCCGACAAAAATCCGACAAGGATATTTCTGAAGCAGACATCCGCGATCACAACCTCGTTCTGTGGGGAGATCCTTCGAGCAACCAACTGCTCGCCAAACTGGCCTCGTCACTGCCCATTCGCTGGGAGAAGGATTCCATCGTGGTGGGAGGGAAATCCTTTGCCACCGATACCCACGTTCCGATCCTAGTATTCCCAAACCCCTTGAATCCCTCCCGCTATGTCGTGCTGAACAGCGGATTCACTTTCCGGGAGTACGACTATCTCAACAACGCGCGCCAAACCCCAAAGCTTCCAGATTGGGCCATTATCGATCTTCGCCAACCACCCAACGCCAGAACCCCGGGCGGGATTTCCGCCGCAGGATTCTTTGGTGAACGTTGGGAACTGCGCTGACCTTAAGGGATCCGAAGGAATGCTTCAGAGGAGAGTCCTGGCCTTGGCCAGGGCTTCTTCCAGACGAGAGGCGTCCTTGCCTCCACCACGGGCCCCATCCGGACGCCCTCCGCCTTTCCCACCGATGATCGGAGCGATGGTCTGAATGAGCTTTCCAGCCTGCACTTTGGCAATGAACTCCGGAGTCACCGCCGCGACCAATGCAACGGAACCGGCCGAATGACCTCCCAGAAGGATAACGCCATTGAACTGAGACTTGAGCGCATCGACCACGGTCTGAAGGGTTTCACCGTC
Organism: Verrucomicrobiota bacterium; assembly: GCA_026397675.1. Classification (GTDB taxonomy): domain Bacteria; phylum Verrucomicrobiota; class Verrucomicrobiia; order Limisphaerales; family UBA9464; genus SXXZ01. Next base: position 7,906 of record JAPLUH010000158.1, on the reverse strand, counting down.
GGCCTCGCCCAGATTAGCGATCAACGCCGGGATACCGTTCAGAGTCTCGGACTTGACCAACAAGTCTCGAGCTTTGCCAGACGCCTCGCGCTGGGAGGCTGCTTTGAGGGATTTTTCCAACTCGCGACTGTGCGCCAAGAGCCCCTCAAGCTTCTTCTCCAATTCACCGAGGGGGCTATTGAGTTTGGCTGCTAAGGAGCGGATCAGCGCCTCATCGGAGCGCGCTTTGTCGAGAGCGGGCAACCCGGCAATAGCTTCAATGCGGCGCACTCCGGCGGCTACAGCCGACTCGGCCAAAATTCGGAACATTCCGATCTCACCGGTGGCCCGGGTGTGGGTACCGCCGCAGAGTTCCATGGAATACCCATTCAACTGCGCGGCCTGTCCGCCGATCTGCACGACGCGGACAACGTCTCCGTATTTGTCGCCGAAGAATTGGAGCACATCCTTGCGGTTCTTCACTTCGGCATGCGGCACCTCAACCCATCCTACGTGAGCGTTTTCCAAAATGCGCTCATTAACCAACCGCTCGATGTCGATGACTTGCTGAGCGGTCAGCGCGGCGCTGTTGAAATCGAACGTCAACTTCTCAGGACTGACATTGGACCCCTTCTGGGAGGCTTCCTTGCTGGCCACTTCGTGCAACGCCCAATGCAACAGGTGAGTCACCGTGTGATGGCGCTCGATGGCGTGCCGACGAGCGGCATCGACGCGAAGACTCACCGATGACCCAACCACCGGAGTCTCACCGCCTTCAATGAAATGCAGCCACACGTTGCCGGATTTTTGGGTGCTGGCGATGCGCCACAGCTGTCCGGAGCCACTCATTTCCCCGGTGTCTCCTAATTGCCCTCCCATCTCCGCATAGCAGGCGGAAGCATCGAGGATGATGGCTGTCTTGTCTTTCAGATCAACCACCTCCAAGACCTGAGCACCAATCTCCAGCGTGTCGTGCCCGATAAACCGAGTCGGAGACTTGGTCTCAATTTGCGAGAGTTCGATGACCTGCTTTTTCTGAGAAGCTCGAGCACGGGCTCGTTGCACCTCCATTAGTTCCTCAAAACCAGACTTGTCCACTGACAGTCCACGCTCGCGAGCCATGAGTTCGGTGAGGTCGATCGGGAAGCCCTGTTCGTCATACAGACGGAACGCGAAGGCTCCAGAGATCTGAGAACACCCGGCCTGCGAGGACTCCTTCTCGAACAGCTCGATGCCGCGATCCAAGGTGCGATTGAAGGCCTCTTCCTCAAGGCGAAGAACATCCTTCACCTGCTGCTTGCGGGTGCGGATTTCCGGAAACACATCGCCCATGGTTCGGACCAGCACGTCAACGAGCTTGTAGAAGAACGGGTCGTGGAACCCGAGCGTCCGCCCGTACCGCACCGCGCGGCGCAAGATTCGGCGTAGGACGTAATTGCGGTCCGTATTGCCCGGTTGGATGCCGTCGGCGATGGCGAAACTCAGCGTTCGAATGTGGTCGGCGATGACCCGGAAGGCCACATCCACCTTCTCCTGCTCGGTGTCTCCGGTGCTGCCCTGCTTCGGCAACGTGGATCCGTATTTATGGCCGCTGAGCTGTTCAATCTCGTCGAAGATTGGGCGGAAAATATCTGTCTCGTAGTTGGAGATTTTCGCGTTCTGAAAATCCGTGAGTCCACGGGTTCCTTGGATGATCGAAGCCACCCGCTCAAAGCCCATGCCCGTATCCACGTGCTGCGCCGGCAGCGGCGTGAAGGAGCCATCTGGATTGGCGTTATACTGGATGAAGACGTTGTTCCAGATCTCGATGCAGCGTGCGTCCGAACCATTGACCAACTTGGCTCCTTCGGCTTGCTCCTCAACGGAGGTCTCTCGAGGGCCGGGGCGCAAATCGACATGAATTTCGGTGCACGGACCACACGGGCCAGTTTCGCCCATCATCCAGAAGTTGTCCTTCTTGCCGCCGTTGACGATGTGGATTTCTGGATCCAGACCGACCGCCCGAAACTTCGCTGCCCACAGTTCCCAGGCTTCCTGATCGCGATCAGCAGGATCCTTCTTGGCCACATTGGGCTGATAAATCGTGGCATAGACGCGCTGGGGCGGAAACTTCCAGACCTCGATCACCAGCTCCCAGGCCCAATCGATGGCGTCCTTCTTGAAGTAGTCGCCGAAGGACCAATTCCCCAGCATCTCGAAAAAGGTGTGGTGATAGGTGTCCAGGCCGACGTCATCCAAATCGTTGTGTTTGCCACCGGCCCGGATGCACTTCTGGGTGTCTGCGGCCCGAGTATCGAGTGCCGGAACCGACCCAGCCCACTTGGAGACATCTGCTTTTCGTTCGCCCAGGAAAATTGGAACGAACTGATTCATGCCAGCATTGGTGAACAGCAGGTTGGGGCTGTCCGGCAATAGGCTGGAGCTGGAAACGATCGTGTGCTGCTTGGAACGGAAGAAGTCCAAGAACGACTGGCGGATCTGGGCGGACGTCATGGTATACGATTTTGGGATTTCAAAACACCCCGGAAACAGGGGGCGGAGAATAGAGATTGGCCGAAAAATAGGAAGAACCCTGTTTGAGTTGGTTGTGCGCACGGCGCTCGCGGCGCGGTGCGTCCATTGTCACCGCTCGTTGGTTTGCCCTTCCACTCGCCGATTCCATCGAGTCTCGAGAGAGTTTTACTGGTTTGGCTCAAGCTTTTCGGTTGAGCGTCCGATAACCCACGCACATCAAAATCGAAGGGTGTCCGCCACAAAACCATCCAAAACTCTGATCCTCCTGGTCGATGACGACATCGACTTGCGCAGTATCATTCACCGTTTTTTGGAACGATCCGGTTTCTCAGTCGTGGTAGCAGGCAATGGTCGGGAAGCTTTGGTACGTTTAGAAACCCAGGGCGTCGACCTGATTTTGACAGACCTAATGATGCCGGAAATCTCCGGGATCGAGCTCATCCAAACCGTGCGGCAAACCAATCTATTACTCCCGATTATCGCAATGTCGGCCGATGCGGATTTGCGAAACGATCGTTCTCTGGAATTGGCAGCTCAAGCCGGAGCGCAAGTGGTCCTCGAAAAACCGTTCGCCATGAAACGTCTGATCCGGGAGGTTCAACGCCTTCTGGCGGTCCCTGAAATTCATTGAGGAACGCCAGTCGTTGCATGACTGGTTCACACATCTCGTTTTTTTTACTCGCGGCCACCCTCCTCGGTGGATGCGGTTCCCTCAGTGGTCCCGCAGTGACCTACACGGCGGCTCGGGTAAGCGGCCGAATCACCGACTCGGTCACCGGGAAGCCTGTCCCCAATGCCATGGTGGGGCGAACTCTCTGGACCCACCGCCATGCCACGGGTGGTTTCCTGAGGGCGGCCGAGGAACAAGTATTGCGGCAAGATTTTGCGAACAGCGACGCCGACGGGAGGTTTGTGCTTCCGGAGCAACGGGTCGCCCTGCTGTTCTCCTTGGGCGAGACCCGGCCCAATCTGCGCCTTGCAGTAAGTCACTCTCGATACACTTCCTGGACGACGAACTACCCCGTGTCGGCTCTGGATAAAGACCCGAATCGCCCCAGCCTGGATACCGGTTCCCTGTTACTGGCTCCCCGCAAGCCCTGACTCCAGCCTTCGGGAGCATTCTCCAGTTGTTAGATCCAACAGCCACGAAAGCAGTCTGTCCCCGCCAAAAAACAGCCTGTCCCTTATCCAGTACCGTCCGACCAACAACTGCACACTGTCCGGACTTTCCGATTTCCATGGATCGATAGGCGGCCCTCTAATTCACAAAACACCCCACGCACCCTAGCCTGTCCCTTCCTCTCATCATGAATCTTCGAAGAAAACTGGGTTGGATCCTGATTGCTCTTTTAGGGACAGGCTCTTTTTTGACGACGATGGCTGGCGCTCCGACCCGACGCCCCAATGTAGTCCTGATTCTGGCGGATGATTTGGGGTTCTCGGATCTCGGATGTTACGGAGGCGAGATCCCAACACCCCACCTTGATGCACTCGCCTCGGGCGGACTTCGCTACACCCAATTTTACAATACGGCGCGCTGTTGGCCCTCCCGCGCTGCAGCCCTGAGCGGGTTCTACGCGCAGCAAGTCCGACGCGATACCGTTCCTGGAGTCCCAAGCGGCACCAACGGAAAACGCCCCTCCTGGGCCAAGCTCCTGCCTGAATACCTGAAGAACTTGGGATACCACTCCTACCATTCCGGGAAATGGCATGTGGATGGCAAGCCGCTGGCCAATGGATTTGAGCACTCCTATCGATTGGATGATCACGACCGGTATTTCGCTCCCCGGTTCCATTCGGAAGATGATGTCGCCCTTCAGCCTGTCCCTACCAACTCGAATTATTACGCCACCACAGCGATCGCTGACCACGCGATCCGGTGCCTAAAAGAACATGCAACCCGGTTCCAAGATCGGCCGTTCTTCAGTTTCGTAGCGTTCACGGCACCGCATTTCCCGGTTCAGGCCCCGGCTAGTGACGTGGAACGCCATCGCAATCGCTATCTGAGCGGCTGGGATCAACTCCGGGAGGAACGCTGGAGTCGAATCCGATCATCCGGCGTGGTTTCCGGAGCCTTGCCGCCGATAGAACGCGAAATCGGGCCGCCCTACGACTTTCCCGATGCCCTCAAATCTCTAGGCGCCAACGAGGTAAACCGACCACTGCCTTGGGTGGAACTGTCCAGCAGCCAACGCCGTTTTCAGGCCGACAAGATGGCGGTTCACGCGGCCATGGTGGATCGGATGGATCAGGAAATCGGCCGGATCGTTCGCCAACTCCAGACCATGGGCCACTTCGAGGACACGCTGATTTTGTTCCTTTCGGATAATGGTGCCAGCGCCGAGATGATGGTGCGCGGCGACGGACATCATCCCGATGCCCTGTGCGGAACCGGTGCTACGTTTCTCAGTATCGGCCCAGGTTGGTCTTCTTTGGCCAATACGCCGTTCCGCCGTCACAAGACCTGGGTGCATGAAGGGGGTATTGCCACTCCATTCATCGCCCATTGGCCTCGAGGCATCTCCCACCACGGCGCGCTGCGAAAGACTCCGGGCCATCTCATCGATCTGGTTCCTACGGTTCTGGAATTGGCCGGAGGGAACTGGCCAGAAAAGGATCACCCCCCGGAAATGCCGAAGCCGCCAGGTCTCAGCCTGGTCCGGACCTTTGCTCAAGACACCGATCTGAAGCGGGAAGCCCTCTGGTGGCACCATGAGGGTAATCGAGCCCTTCGACAGGGGGATTGGAAGATCGTGGCCTCCGGCACGAACAGCGCTTGGGAACTCTACAACCTCGGTCGGGATCGGTCTGAGACGATCAATCTGGCCTCTAAACATCCTGAACAGGTTCTGGCCATGGCCGCGCGGTGGGAGTCCATGACGGCATCGCATGCGGCCGTGGCCAAGGCCCGCCCCACCGCATCCTCGCTGTTTCCGGAGTGGAAATATTCCGCCTCTCTGTTTGTCCTCACGACACCGGACGGAGCCCACCTCCCGGATGGAGTCACGCTCGAGTCTTTCCCCCTCCTCGTCCGACTTAGCCGTGACGACTTCGACTTCTCACAAGCCTGTCCCCATGGGGAGGACCTGCGCTTTTCAACACCCGAGGGACAGGCTCTGCCTTTCGAAATCGAATCCTGGAATACCGACAAGGGTTCCGCTGCCATTTGGGTGCTAATTCCGCAGATCCGCGGCAACCAGCGGCAAGAACTCCGCATTCACTGGGGAAACCCGACGGCCCCCGCCGCTTCTAGCGGCTCCCAGGTCTTCAACCCATCCCATGGGTATATCGGAACCTGGCACCTCGGAGAGTCGATCCAGGACACCACCGGAACCCTGACTTCGGAAAACCGTGGAACCACCCCGAGGCCCGGAGTCATCGGAACCGCTCGACGCTTCAAGGAGGGCCAGGGTATCTTTGGCGGGGACACCTCCAACCGCTACCCCGCCGGCGCGGGCCCACACACCTCGCAAGCGTGGTTTTGGGCAGATCAACCCAACGGCCGGATCCTGGCTTGGGGCAATGAACACAACCAAGGCAAGGTAGTCCTCCACTACACCAGCCCACCTCAAGTTCGATTGGACTGCTATTTTTCCGGAGCCAACGTCGCAACCCAGAACCCGGTTCCTGCCCATCAGTGGACCCATGTCGTCCACACCTGGGAAGCCGGTGAATCCAAGGTCTACATCAATGGAATCCTGGATGGCGTGTCGCGGACACTGAGAGCTCCATTGAACTTACGACAACCGGCCCGACTGTGGATTGGCGGTTGGTATGACCACTTCGATTTTGACGGCGTTATCGATGAAGTGCGCGTTTCAAACCGGGTTCGCAGCCCAGATTGGATCCGATTGGAGTATGAAAACCAAAAGCCGTTACAAACCGTTGTCGGGCCACTGGTTCAACCCGGTCGCGATTTCAATGTCACGGTGGATGTAACGACCGAAACCTCCAAGGGACAGGCTACCTCCAAGGGACAGGCTATCTCCAAGGGACAGGCTACCTCCAAGGGACAGGCTACCTCCAAGGGACAGGCTACCTCCAGGGGACAGGCTACCTCCAGGGGACAGGCTACCTCCAGGGGACAGGCTACCTCCAAGGGACAGGCTACCGTTGCTCCCAAGGGACAGGCTCCGGTTGTCTTGGAGGAGGGACAGGCTCTGGGGTTGATGGCGAGGGCCGGCGGGGCGCAGAGGGTGTGGTGGACTCGACGGGAAGCCGAGGGGACGCCGGTGGTTGTGGCGGTAAACCAGTTCCGTTACCGGCTCGAGGCGGGTCGGGTTTCAGGAGACTCATCGGTAACCCTGACCTTCCATGCAGCGTACCCCGAAGGAATTCGCCAACAGGAGATCCCTGTCACCCTTCGAGAGGCCATCCCGGATCCGGAGTTCTCACTGAAGGCACCCAGTCGCTGGGACGGGCGCAGTCCGCTACCATTGAAGGCCCAACTGAAATCGACCGAAGCAGCTCTCATCGCTGCCGGTGCTTCAAAACTGAAAGTGATTTGGTCTGTCGAACCACTGGCCACAGTTCGGGAAATTCAAGGCCATGACCTGATCCTGAAGCGAGCTCTCCAGGAGGGCCAACTGACCGTGACCGCCACAATCGACAATGGGGGCACGCCGATCCGTCGATCAGTAACGTTAACAGTCCAGCCGCCGAGCCATGACGCGTGGGTGCAGCAAGTCCCCGAATCGACGGAGTTGCCGCAGGACAACCAGTTCTACGCCCGAAACGACCGCAATGAGGGAACGCTCGTCGCGACGGGCTCCATCCAAGAACCCGCCGAGGCGGTGGTGGTTCGATTGTTTGCCCAGGATACGTCGGGGAATGCGGGGGCTAGGGACAGGCTCGTGACGCAACGCCGGGAACGGCTGAAGGCGGATCGGTCCTTCCGCTTCGATCTACCCCTCAAGCCCGGGCTCATCCAATACCGTTTCGAATTGGTTCGCCTCCATGAGGGCCGCGAGGCACGAGTTCATTCGGCCACGAATATCGCATGCGGAGACGCCTACCTCATCGATGGACAATCCAATGCGGTTGCCACGGATTGGGGCCCGGACAAACCCGACTTCCGCAGCAATTGGATCCGATCTTTCGGCAGCATGGGGAATGAACCTACTGAGGCAGGATCTTGGGGCACGGCCGTCCATCGCGGGCGGGACAGTGAACGCCATCAAGTCGGCTATTGGGCCATGGAATTGGGCCGCCACTTGGTCGAAACCCACCAGATCCCGGTTTGCTTCCTCAATGGAGCCGTGGGGGGCAGCCGTATCGATCAGCATCAGCGCAACCCAACTCACCCAACGGACCCGGCCACCATTTACGGTCGCTTGCTGGCTCGAGCACGCGCCGCACGGCTGACCCACGGCCTCCGTGCGGTGATTTGGCATCAGGGCGAAAACGACCAAGG
>JAPLUH010000364.1 GCA_026397675.1 Verrucomicrobiota bacterium | reverse complement strand
CGAATTGCGCATCGCCGATTTCAACCGAGCCAAAGCGATGCAGCGGCCTCAATTGACGCTGCAGGAAATCGTCGACTACCAACAACTGCACCCAGTGCTTAAGCCCGACCTGAAGGCGTGGCTCGACACTCAATTCCATGCACGATTGGCAGCACCATGGACTTGCCTGGTGGTCGTGATTATCGCTGTACCCTTTGCGGCTCCATCCGGGCGCAGAAACTTGTTCTTCGGGGTCGCCGGCAGCATTGGCTTGGCCTTCATCTTCTTCGTGGTCCAACGCGTGGGATTCGCCATGGGTCAGAATGGGATCGTTCCAGCGTGGCTTGGCGCCTGGCTGCCCAATCTCGTGTTCAGCGTCACCGGCCTTATTCTCACAGCGAGGGTCCGGTAACACCATGAATCCTGTGAATGAGCCCAACTCGACTCTCGACCTCCAGGCCCGCCTCTCCCGCCTAGAGTCGCTCCACCGGACCGCGCAGCGAGTGTACTCGACCCTCGATCTGCGAGAGTCGCTTCAAATACTGCTCGATGAAGTGGTCCGTCTGATGGACAGCAACTCAGGCTCCATCTGCCTCATCAATCCGACCAGTGGCTTCCTCGAAATCGAGGCCACTTGTGGCCTCCCTAGACACGCCAACCAATTCCGACTCCGCCTGGGCGAGGGCATCACGGGTGAGGTGGCCCGATCCGGGCGCACGATGCGCATCGACGATGTCTCCAAAGAACGCCGATACGTCCCCTTGCGGGACGGTGTGAGTTCAGAATTGGCCGTACCCTTGCGCGTCGGCGGAGACGTTCGCGGTGTGATCAATGTCGATTCCGACCGGCTCAACGCCTTCTCATTAGAACAACAGACCCTCCTAGAAGAACTCGCTTCGCTGGCCTCTCCCGCCATCCGAAACACCTGGCTGTACGAGTCGGCACGCCAACGGGCCGGGTTGCTAGAATCTCTCCTCAAGGTGGGCCAACTTATCAACTCCACCCTCTCGGTCGACGATGCCCTCACCGTCATCACCCGAGAGGCCCGGGTCCTGATGCGGGCCAAGATGTGTTCACTAATGATGGTGGACCCCTCGGGCGAGTGGCTAGACCTCCGCGCCCATGATGGAGCCGGCAAGGCCTACGCCTCCAAACCGCGAGTGAGCCTGGCCGAAAGTGTGGTGGGCATCGTCGCCCGGCGGCGCAAACCGCTCCAGGTCGACAACGTCCAAGTGTCGGGTTGCTACCAGAATGTCGGTATAGCCCGACACGAAGGACTCGTCTCACTCTTGAGCGTTCCTCTCCTCTTCTCGGAAAAGGCTATCGGCACGCTGAACATCTACTCGGGCGAGCCTCATGTCTTCTCGGACGAAGAGGTCCGCACCCTTTCGACCTATGCCGAACTGTCGGCCCTGGCCCTCGAAAAAGCCCGCCTCTACGACCGCATCGTGTCTGTCGAAGAGGCCCTCCGCCAAAGCGAACGCCTGAGCGCCCTCGGACTCTTGGCCGCCGAGATCGCCCATGAAATCCGCAATCCGCTAACGGTGATGAAAATGCTTCACCACTCGCTCGACTTGCATTTCGGTCCCGGCGACCCCCGCCAGACTGATGTCCGCATCATGGGTGAGAAGATGGATCACCTAAACCGTATCGTGGATCGGGTTTTGGATTTCGCCCGCGGCGCCGAACCCCATCTAGAAGAGGTCAACGTGAACCAGGTCCTGGACGACTTACTGATGCTGACCCGGGTCAAACTCCGCTCGGCCGGCGTCGAGCTCATCCGAGAGCTGGATTCGCACTTACCGCTGTTGATGGCTGACGCCACTCAACTAGAACAGGCGTTCATGAACCTCACCCTCAATGCGGTCGAGGCCATGCCAGACGGGGGCCGATTGAGCATTCGATCCCGGGCTCTACCGCTCGTTCGAAAGGGGCCGGCAACCCATGTGTTAGTTCGGTTTCGGGACAGCGGCATCGGCATGACCCGGGAGCAGGCGCAGAACGCCTTTTCATCGTTGCTGCAAACTTCCAAGCCGCGCGGCAACGGCCTGGGCATGGCAATTGTCGCCCGCGTGGTCGAGACTCACCGCGGTCAGGCCCGTATCCGTTCTAGTCTCGGGCGTGGCACAACCATCAGCCTAGTATTCCCCGTTTCCCGCTGAGGATTCCCCGTGCGATACCAGACCGCTCGGAGATCGGTCCCTACCTCGGAGGCTCATCGGGCTAGATCCGAAGAGTCCTCCGACAAACTCAACCGATTTAGATCGGCTTGCTGAACAGACTGCCGATGGGTTTGCCGACACCATCACGGGTTACATAGAACGGACGCTTTTCAATCTCATACGAAAGCTTGGGTGAAATCCCCATCGCTCGGTACAGCGTGGCGTGCAAATCCTCAATGCCAACGCGGTCCTTGATCGTCTTGCAGGGACGCTCATCAGCGGTCACGCCGTGGAGGTGCCCGCGCTTCATGCCGCCGCCAAAGAGCAGCACGCTGCCCGCATCGGTGAAGTGCCGGTGCATGCCGTAATTGACGGGTGAATCGATGTGCTGGGGCACCGGCACCTGATCTTGGATGGGTTTGTCGGGCTTGCCCTCCTGCATCATGTCGCGACTGAACTCGCTGGCCACCACTACCAACGTCCGGTCGAGCATGCCGCGCTCCTCCAGATCGAGCACCAACTGCGAAATGGCGCCATCGATGGCCATCTTCATATGGACG
>JAPLUH010000140.1 GCA_026397675.1 Verrucomicrobiota bacterium | reverse complement strand
GGCTTGAGGTCGCGGTGGACGATGCCGTTTTGGTGCGCCTCCTGCACCGCGGAGCAAACTTGCTCAAGGATCTCCACCACGCGAGGCAACGGCAGGCTCTTCTCTTCGCGGAGCACCTGACCCAGGCTGCACCCGTCGAGGTATTCCATGACCAGGTAGGCCACTTCGTCATCACCCAACCGTGCGAATCCGAAGTCGGTGACGTCGACGATGTGCGGATGGCGCAACCGGCCCGCCGCTCGCGCCTCGCGCCGGAAGCGTTCGACGAAATGGGCATTCCGCATGAACTGCGGGGCGATCAACTTCAGGGCGACATCGCGTCCAGTCCCGATGTGGGTAGACAAATACACGGAACCCATCCCACCGCTCCCGAGGAGGCGTTCGAGGCGGTATTTGTCGGAAAGGGTCGCACCTATGCAATCCAGCGGGCCGGGAACATGGGGGTCATCGGGGTCATCCAAGGGCACCACCCGAATCGTTTGCCTCTTGGGATCGGCGTGTTCCATGGTCGGGTCAGTGATTGCGTGAGTGACCTCGTTTACCTTTGAAAGTCAGGCCAGGATCGGATTGAACCGTTCACCGAAGTGCTTGCAACGGCCCGAGAGACGAGAGCCAGAGCGCGGTGCTCTGACTCTCCACAGCTCTCAAATAGCGAAGTCGTTGTACTCAGGCTTCACGGCCTCCATCGGAGGATTGAGCATGCCGGCGGCGACCGTCGCATTGGTGCCCTGCTCGATGAGAATAAAGGCTCCGGTGAGTCGGTTGCTTCCGTAGCCGTCGAAGACGATGGGCTTGGCTGTTTTGATGCGAATCTCGCCGATGTCGTTCATCGCCAATTCGGCCGGTTCCGGCTCGGCCTCAATGGTCTGAATATTGATGCGGCTCTCGAGTGAGGTGACCACCGCCTGCACGGTTTGGGTGGCGTGCTTGAGAAAGTACTTCCGCCCCTTCTGGAGCGGGCGGGGATTCATCCAGCACACTTTGCCTACCAAGTCGTTGGACATGCCTGGCAGGGAATCGAGTCCGACGATCATGTCGCCGCGACTAATGTCGAGGTCGTGAGCCAATTGAAGCGTCACGCTTTGAGGGCAGAAGGCTTCTTCCAGTTCGCCATTGAGGGTCCAGATCTTCTGGATGGTACTCTTGAGCCCGCTGGGCAGAACCATCACGCGCTGGCCGACGCGAACGATGCCGCTGGCGATCTGGCCGCTGAGTCCGCGGAAATCATGAAGCTGGGCGTCGGTGGGGTTGTTGGGGCGGTTGACCCACTGCACCGGGAATCGCAGGCCTTGGAGGTTCCAATCGCTGGCGATGTGCACGGTTTCCAGATGACCGAGCAGGGTGGGGCCGGAGTACCAGGGTGTCTGCGTGGAGGGGTCCACGACGTTGTCGCCATTGAGGGCGCTCAGCGGGATGAACTTCACGTCCTTAATAGCCAGGCGCGGCAGGAAGCTCTCGAAGGTTTCGCGGATTTCGTTGAAACGGGCTTCGGACCAGCCGACCAAATCCATCTTGTTGACCGCGATCACGAGGTGCGGGATGCGCAGCAGTGAGGCGATGTAAGTATGCCGGCGGGATTGTTCGATAACCCCCTGACGGGCATCCACCAACACGATGGACAAATTCGCTGTGGAGGCACCGGTGACCATGTTTCGGGTGTACTGCACATGGCCAGGGGTATCGGCGACGATGAACTTACGACGCGGGGTGGCGAAGTAGCGGTAGGCGACATCGATGGTGATGCCCTGTTCGCGTTCGGCGCGCAGGCCGTCGGTGAGGTTGGCCAGGTTGATTTGGCCGCCACCGGTGATGTCGGCGGAACGTTCTAGCGCCTCCAACTGATCTTCCATGATCGACTTGGAATCATAGAGCAGGCGGCCGATGAGGGTGGACTTCCCATCGTCCACCGAGCCGCAGGTGTTGAAGCGCAACAATTCGATCGGATGAGTCGGAGCAGACATGACCAGACCAGGGATTGAAAGGTATCGAGGTCAAAGGCGCACGTCAGAAAAATGGCCTATGGAGTCTGGGGGGATTCGAGGGGCTGGCTTGTGGAGCTGGTCTGGTGAACGGTGAAGGGCTCCGCGGGACTGGTCTGTGAGGGGAGGCTCCGTGGGACAGGTTTGCGGTGGGGCTCCGCGGGACCAGTCCTGCGCTCGCAGGGAACGTTGGGACAGGCTCGGTTTTCGCGCGGCCGCGCGATGGGGATCAGGATGTCGACGTTCCTACGCTCGCTCCGGACCGCTCCCGCTGCCGCCTCGTGGTCAGGGACGGGGTCGGTCCCGAATGGCAGTTAGATAGCGACCAATGTTTTTGGGGTGTTCTGAGGTGAGGTGGGCTTGCGGTAGCGGTTCTGGTGGCGGATTTCTTGAAAATCCCGTCGGTGGCAATTGAGAAGTTGG
>JAPLUH010000131.1 GCA_026397675.1 Verrucomicrobiota bacterium | reverse complement strand
TTCCCCCTCGCGCGCCAGCGCGAAAGCCCAGCCTCTCCCCACGTTCCCTGCGAGCGGAGGCCCGCTCCCGCAAAGCGCTCACCCACGACCCCGCCTCATCATCCCCGGGACAACCCACAGAGTTCCAAACAGCAAAACATTGCCAAACAAGCTACCTTGCATTACACAATAGCAATCATGAACCCGCTGTTGATAGCCAGCCTCATCGGGTTCCCCCTGTTGTCTACCGCACTCCTAATCATGCAACGGCTCACTCCCCGACCCATAGCTGAGTGGGCCACCCACCCCATGAAGCAGCACCCCAGCCTAATCACCCTCGGCCTCGCCACCGCCCTGTGCGGCTGCAACCCCGCCCCGCGCATCACCGTGAAGAACGACTCGCCCCACACCTTGAGTAACCTCGTCGTCTCCGGGGCCGGCTTCTCCGAGCGCCTCCCCACCCTGGATCCCGGCGCCCAACACCAGTGGACCGTCACTCCCAGCAGCGAATCCAGCCTCGGCCTGCGCTTCGATGCCGCTCAGCGAACCGTGGACTCCGGAAAACAAGGCTACTTCGAGCCCAAAGGACGCTACCGAATTGAGGCCGTGGTCCGTCCCGACCTGAACGTCTCGGTCACCACCAAGACCTCCTGGTTTTAGTCAGCCCCAACTTCCCCAACAATCCATGTCGGACTTCTTTGACAATTGGGTCGTTCAAATGCGCAAAGGCGTCCTGGAACTCTGCATCCTGCGGACCCTCTCGGTCCGCGAACGCTACGGCTACGAACTAGTCAAAGAGTTGTCGCAGGTCCCCGGCATGGGCCTCACCGAAGGCACACTTTACCCCCTGATGTCTCGCCTTAGACTGGCCGGTCTGGTCAGCACCCGCCTGGAAGAATCGTCCAGCGGCCCCGCCCGCAAGTACTACTCCCTGACCCCCGAAGGACTTCGCACCCTGAAGACCATGAACGTGTTCCTCGAAACCCTTCAGCACAGCACCCAACAAGTCGGAGTCCGCTCATGAACACCTGGACCCCCAGCGCCCGCGCCGTCCTCCAACGCCATCTCGACCAACACCGCGCCCGCTTCGCCGCCGACGGAGCTGAAGCCGATGAAGTCGTCGCCGATTTGCGTGACCATATCGAACGCGAGGCGTCCGCTTTAAATTTGTCGGTAGTCACCGAATCGGATGTCCGACGCATTCTTGCTCAGGTCGATCCCAGCCTGCTCGAGAACCCCGCCATTCCTGGCCTCTCCACGCCTCCCAGCCAAGCCCAGGACCCGTCTCCGCCGCTCAAAGGCCGATCCAAAAAAAGTTGGCTTTGGTTAATCCTCCGGGCCTTTCTGGGCGTTCTTTTACCCTTCGGAACACTCCTCTTCGAATGGGCCGAACACCCCTCGGCCGATGACCTCCTGGATCCGATTCCTACCCCGTTCCACATCCTGCTCATCGCCTTGGTTCCGTTAACCAACGCCCTGGGCCTTTGGTTTTTCGAACGCTCTTCACACCCCCTTCCCCGATGGTTCGCCTGGATGCTTTCTGCTTCCTTGGGCATCTCCGGGGCTTATGCCGTGGCCTACGCGCCGATCACCCCCATCGCTGTGTTCGGCATCATCTACTGCGGCCTGGGACTCATCCCGTTAGCTCCCTTGATCGCGTGGGTTTTCGGTCTCCGCCTTCGAGCCGCCGGTCGAAAACGCGCCCAAAACAACGCGCTATCTTGGCCACGACACACTTGGATAGCCTCGATAGGGTCATTGCTCATCTTGGCCGCACTGGCGCTGCCAGAATTCTTCACCCTTCGAGCCGTGCGAGATGCCATCAATGGCGAGGAACCCACAGACCGCCAGGTGGCCATCCGGTGGTTGCGGAAATGGGGCACCGAGAAAACGGTGCTGCGCGCCTGCTACGGCACACGGCGTCAGATTTGGGACAATGCCTTGGACCCGTTCGAGAACCGCAAGGCTCGACCTTTCACCGTCACGCCAGAAGCCGCCCAAGCCGTCTATTTCCAAGTCACTGGGCGCGCCTTCAACGAAGTCCGGCCCCCGTTCGGCTCCCTGCGGGGCGTCGGTCGCGAAGTGTTCCAGAATTTCGAGTGGGACCCTTCGATCGGCGGTGAGGCGGTCGCCGGCCATGTGTCCGGCCTGTCCCTCCAGTCCTCACGCCTCGATGTCACCAGCAACGCCGACGACGGCTGGGGCTACACCGAATGGATTCTCGAATTCCGCAACGACCATGAGTCGCGCCAACGCGAGGCCCGGGCTGAAATCCAGTTACCCCCCGGTGGCGTCGTCTCGCGCCTGACCCTCTGGGTGTATGGCGAAGAACGCGAAGCTGCCTTTGCCGGCCGCGGCGAGGTCCGTGCCGCCTACCAAGAAGTGGCCGTCGCCCAGCGACGCGACCCCGTCTTGGTCACCACCTCCGGCCCCGACCGAGTTCTCATGCAGTGCTTTCCGGTACCCCCAAGGGCGGCACCATGAAAGTCCGCATCGGTATCACGGCCCCCCTAACGCCGCTGGGAGCTCAAGAGGTCGCCT
>JAPLUH010000330.1 GCA_026397675.1 Verrucomicrobiota bacterium | reverse complement strand
CGCTGGCAGTGCAGGCGATGCCGGCACTCAGTACGGCTGTGGTCACGAGGAAAAAGGCGAGCGACGCGTTGAACTTCTTGTCGCGCGAACATAGCCAGAACCCCATGAGGCTCAAGTCACGAATAAATGGGTGGGTGGGTCTAGGTACAGCAGGCTGTGCGTTTAGCACATTGCCTCCGGCAGTGGTCCTGCTCACTGTATTCACTAGATCCCGCACTCCCGACCGCCCTATGAAGAGGACCCTGTCTACCCTTTCGGCCCGCCGCGCCTTCACCTTGATCGAACTGCTAGTGGTCATCGCCATCATCGCTATTTTGGCCGGGATGCTCTTGCCCGCCTTGGCCAAGGCCAAGAGCAAGGCCGTTGTCACGAAGTGTTCCAGCAATTTGCGCAATCTGGGGTTAGCCGTGCGGATGTATGCGTTCGACAATCGTGATCAGTTTCCCGATTGCACGGGGGCTGTTTGGCCTTGGGATCTTCCAGCCAAGGCGGCCAATGCCTTCGTGGTTAATGGCGGGCAGCGGAACATTTTGTACTGCCCAGGTTTCGAAAAACAAAATAACAACCAACTCTGGTCGTTCACCACGGGGGTGACCAATGAGGTGGCGGGGGAAACGGCCAACGGATACCGCGTGATTGGTTATGCCGTGGCGTTCAAGGGGTCAGGACGCATCAAGGCCACCAATATCACCGAGGGTTTCAACCCTAAGCCCTGGATTATCGCTGGTCAGGAGTTCGAGCCAGGCCCCTCCTCGCGGGTTGTGGTCGCTGACGCCACCTTGTCGAACTCGGCCAATCGCTCGGGGGGTAGCAGTAATTTCACCAAGGTAGATGGCGGATGGGCTGGCCATAGTTCGGCTCACCTCAATGGTCAGCTTCCGGCGGGCGGCAATGTGCTCATGCTCGATGGGCATGCCGAGTTCCGGAAATTTGCCCAGCAGGAGGTTCGGACCGACGGATCGGCTCCCCATTTCTGGTGGTGATCCGGTCGTGATCAGTTGTGAACCAATTCCTTCTGAACGGAATCGTTTCGGTGCGCGTGGGTTTTTGTGAGTGTTGTGCCAACGTCCGCGTTGCGTCGGTAGGCTGTTTCTGTAGCTTTTGTGGCACAACTTATGGCTCTCGACGGCACTGATTTTGTGGATACCGACCTGCGCACCTCGGGTGGATCTTCCCCACGGCTGGCAACGGCCAGTCAGTCAATGCCTGGGGGCACCGGACGGGCTCCGACGCGCGAAGAACTCGATAGCCAATTGACGGCCACCCAGCAAGATCTGGCTAAATTGCGCGAGGCTCAGGAGCAACTGGAGCGGGCCAAGGCGGCGATCGAAGAAATGCGCCGCCGCCGCGGTGAGTTTCAAACGGGTCGCGAGGAGATGCTGCAGAACCTTCTTCGGGGAGTTGCCTTGCTGGAGCAGGCTGAGATGAACCTTCGGCGGGACGCTCTCCAAATGGGACGCACGCTAGAGGGGTTGCGAGGTGCGCTGGGTAATGTGCAGGGACTCAACGAGCAGACCTGGACGGACACTACCTGGGAGACAGAATTAGCCCGAGCCTTGGCGGCGATTGAAAATGCCCGTATGGAGTGGAATCAGGCGCGCCTGGCTTGGTCGGTGTTGGAAGAGGGCTCGGCCTCGGCCGGACAGCCTGCTGGGTCCGCTACGCCTGTTTCACTGCTCACCGGACTGACTACCGCTCAATTGGCGCGTCTGGGCTTGGCCTTCAATTGGCCGGTGGCCTTGCTCGGCCTGGCAGTCTTTGCCTTAGCCGTGGTTCTGGCCCTCAAGCGTTGAGCACGGGCTAGCGAAGATCATGGCTTGGTTCACTAAAGCAAAGGATCCGATGTCGGTCCGCCAGGCCGAGTTGGACCGTGAAATCGAGGTCATTCAGCGGCGCATCTCGGACCTTTCGGCTCGGCCGCTGCCTCCGGTTCGAGCGTTGCCGCCCCGCCCCCGAGAGGCCACCCCGCCCTTTGGATCAGTTCCGCCGCGTGCCGTTCCGGCGCCGACTCCCATGAGTGTGGCGGGCTCGCGGTCAGGGTCGTCCGTGCCTCCAGATCGTTTTAACCTCGTTGAGGCCTGGCAGCGCTGGATGCAGCGATTTGGGGGGCAGCCTCGCCGTCCCTCCGGTTTAGTTCATCTAATGGCGGCCGGTTCGGTCCACGGTTTGCGTCCCCTCCGCTACGAGCGCAAGATAGCTCGCCGCCGCTTCCTGCTGTCCTTGAGCCTCCTTCTCCTTCTGCTCTACGGCATCGCTCGCGAGGTCTTCTGATCCGCCGTGCTATCGGTGTCCCCGTTCCCGGGCCGGAGGTGGCGCCGGGGAAGGTCTTTCTCGAGGATGAGTCGAGTGCCCCAGGGAGTGAGGTATTCGAGTGTGAGGGTTTCTGAATCGGCCCAGTGCTGCACGGCCAATTGAGGAATAGCCACGTTCCAACATCCCGATTCAGTGGTGATCTTCCAGTCGGGCCCTGGGTTCAGCTCCAGGCGATAGGCCCATCGATCTTGGGCTAAGGGGCCAATTTGGATCTGGCCGGCGCACTGCCCTGTCGCCATCCAATCTGCCACCTCCGGAGAGCGCATCCGGAAACGCATTGTCGAATCGACCCACCGTACCTTCATTGATCAAACGCTGAACGGAACGGGGCCAAAGAGGAAGAGGGCTCCGCAGGCTCAGTGACAGGAGGTTGGTGGGGATCGCTCCAGGAGAGTCCGGAGGGTTTGACCGGTGAGGCGGGGTCGCGTTGGATGAAGCCCATGCTCCCGTTGCGTTTCTGGAGGTGGATTTCCACGAGCTTAATGGCCAAGCTCTTGATGGGTTGGGCGACGACCTTGAGCCAACGATCACCTGGGCGGGGGGAGCCGATGTGTCTGCGTTGCGGGGGACGCCCGTGCGCCTCCGGTGGTTCCTAAAAGACGCCGACCTCTACGCGTTCCAATTTCCAGAATGAGAGTAAACCCATTGCTTATGCCGTTTTCAGATCAACCCACCGAAGGAGTAGGTCGTATTCCGTGCCGGAGCCCGCTTGTGAGTTTGGGAGGTTGGCCCCTGCTTGCCGCGTGGCTGTGCTTGAGTGCGATGATCTGGGTTGAGGTCCGGGCCGAGATTCGTACGGGCGCCGATTACTTGGTGGCTGACGAGGCGTCGCCGCTGCGGGGCAAACGGATTGGCTTGATCACCAACCCCACCGGCGTGACGCGCGACTTGGAGTCACTGCCCTTGAAGCTGCGCCAGCGGAAGGACTTCGAGTTGGTGGCACTCTACGGTCCGGAGCACGGGGTCCGGGGTAACGCGCAGGCGGGTGACAAGGTGGGGTTTCAGTGGGATTCGGTGCTGGGGCTCCCGCTCTTTAGTTTGTACGGCAAAACCTTCAAGCCCACGGGCCCCATGCTGACCAACATCGCAGGGATGGTTCGCGGCAGCCCGGGTATCCCTACCAATGCCGCCCTGGCCGAACGCATCGACCTCATGGTCTTCGACATCCAGGATGTGGGTTCGCGGGCCTACACCTACGTGGGCACCCTTTCCAAGGCCATGGAGGCCTGTGCCGAGCATGGCATTCCGCTGCTCGTGCTAGACAGGCCCAACCCACTCGGGGGCGTCGTGCTGGAGGGTCCCGTGTTGGAGGCACCTGAGTGGGTGTCGTTGGTGGGTATCCAGCCGATCCCCATGCGCCACGGAATGACCGTGGGTGAGCTGGCTCGCCTGTTCAACGCGCGCTTCATGGCCAAGCCGGTGGCCTTGACGGTGACACCGGTCACCGGGTGGTCGCGTTCCCTGGAGTTCGCCCAGACGGGTCTGCCTTGGGTGATGCCCTCGCCCAATATGCCGACCCTGGACACCGCGCGCGTCTATCCGGGCCAGGTGCTGCTCGAGGGAACTAACCTCTCCGAGGGTCGCGGAACCACTCGACCCTTCGAGTTCTTCGGTGCGCCCTGGATCCGGGGCAGGGAATTGACCGACGCCCTCAATGCACTCCATCTGCCCGGGGTTGTCTTCCGGGAGGCGTGGTTCACACCGTCCTTCTCGAAGCACCGCGGCGAACTTTGTGGAGGCAGTCAAATCCATGTGACCGATGCGGCCCGCTTCCGCTCGGTAATTACCACGCTCCGCCTCCTCGAGACCGTGCGACGGTTGTACCCGGGTCAGCTCACTTTTCAGGGGTCGACCTTCGACCGCCTCATGGGCACAGCGAAGGTGCGTCCCTTGCTGGAATCGGGTGCCGACCTTGCCCCGGCCATGGCCCGCATCGAGTCGGACCTAAAGGCCTTCGAAGCTCTCCGACAGCCTTATCTGCTTTATCCCTGAGGTGTCCCTGGCTCTGACCCGATTGGCTTTCGGCGCAGGGAACGGAGAAGGCGCCAG
>JAPLUH010000458.1 GCA_026397675.1 Verrucomicrobiota bacterium | reverse complement strand
GTTTGCGTGAAGGAGACCGCATTGACCACGTTGTTAATGGCAGCATCCAGACGCTTGAGCTGCGATTCCAACCGGCTGCTCACCGCCAAACCGGCGGCATCGTCGGACGGAGCAATGATCTTGGAGCCCGAGGAGAGTCGGGACAAGGACTTGGCGAGGGCGTTTGAGCTGGTGTTCAGGTTGTTCGCCGTTTGCAGCGCCTGGACGTTGGTATTAATGACCATAGTTTTGGGAGTTAGAGTTTAGGTTTTAGCTTAAAGTTTTCCGGTGGCTTCGGCCTTGAGATGGCGGAGGCGCAATGAAAGTTGTTCGGGCGTGGCCGATTCGGCGGCGGCAATATTGCTCTCGACGATTTCGACGTAAATTTCCTCGCGGTGGACACCTATGTCCTTGGGGGCAGAGACCCCCAATCGGACACAGTCTCGATCGATGCGAACCACTCGTATGGAGATATCTCCACCGATTCGGATCGCTTCGTTCAATTTTCTGGAAAGGACCAACATGGGCTGGTTTCGGTGCGGATGATTAGTTGGCTACAGGAAAGTTGACGGGCAATTCAGCCGCGTTGATGGGAACCACCTGACGGGCTTCACCCGTTAGTTTGTTGTAAACAATGGGGCCCTTGAGATTCACCGTGAGTGATCCATCGCGACGGAGTGTCACAATATTAATCACCCCTGCATCACTGGCGCGGGTTAGGTTCAGGGCGCGGCAGTCGGTGCTGCCCAGTTCAAATCGGTAGGAAGCCGTCACGTAGACCGGAGCCACCACCAAGAATGATTGAGTGTTATCCCCCTGAAATTTTAACCACGAGAAGGGCGGCGCATCGGCGATGGGCTCCAAACCGGCGGCTCTGAGGGTTTCAAAACCGAGCAGTCCGTCGGGGAATGCCAGCGAGACTTGGATGTCCGGAGTCTCCGGAAGCCCACCTCTAACCTTTTGTTCAGATTCGATGACCAGCACAAGCGACACGCAGCAGAGGGTATGCCAAGAGGTTTTGGGTGGTTTTTCTGTGGTTTCAGCTTAAGTTCGTACTCGATTCGACGCAGACCTATTGGTTGAGGGTCCCTGTCAATACCGTCTGGGTGTCGTCCACCAGAGGGGGCCGAAACGATCTTCAGCACCGAAGCCCATGAGCCTCACAGCATATCCAAAATTTCAGTCCGTTGGCAGGGGTCGCCTGTGTCCTCACTGGCCGGCGCTGGGGATGGCGTTGATGTTGGCAGCGGCCACGGATGTGGAGGGGAAGTCTCTCTCGGGAATCCATCAGGAGTTTCTCAAAACCAAGCTCGAAGCCGTCAAGGGAAGCCCTGAAAACCAACACCGTCTGGGGGTTCTCTACGAGCGGGGTTTGGGGGTCGCCAAGGATGAAGTGATCGCCGCTCAGTGGTTTCAAAGGGCCTCAGAATTGGACTACGCCCCAGCACAGTATGCGCTGGGCCGCTGCTATCGAGCCGGTCGTGGCGTCTCCGCTGATCCGGAGCAGGCAGTGAAGTGGTTCCGCAAGGCTGCGGATCATGGGTTGGCGGATGCGCAGAATTCCTTGGGTTTCAGCTACCAGATGGGTTTGGGCATCCCGGCCGATCCGATCCAGGCGATTTCTTGGTTCCAGAAGGCCGCCGATGCCGGGAATGCGGCGGCCCAAAATAATTTGGGATACTGCTACAAGCATGGGCACGGGGTGGCTGCCGACCTGGTGGCGGCGGTCGCTTGGTATCGAAAGGCAGCAATTGGGGGAAATCACGCCGCTCAGAACAGCCTCGGCGAGTGCCTTCAGGCCGGACTGGGAGGGGCCAAAAACCCCAATGAGGCGGTGACCTGGTACAAATCCGCGGCGGACGCGGGCTTGGCGGAAGCACAAGACAATCTCGGCTTTTGCTTCTTTCTCGGCCAAGGCGTGGAGCGGGATTATGCGGAGGCGTTGCGTTGGTTCGGCCTCGCCTCGGATCAGAAATTTCCTAGGGCCTGGGCGAATTTGGCGATTTGCCACGCCAACGGTTACGGCGTGCCCAAGGACGTGGTGGAGTCGTACGCCTGGTGGAACTTGGCGTCCACCGAGATGGAGCGAGCGGTCCGAGCTCGCGACGATTTGGAGCGCCTGATGTCTCCCGCTCAGGTGGCCGCAGCCCAAAAGCGTGCCCGGAAGCTCAAGAGCCGTCTGGGCGCCCACTAGACTGAGGAAGCCGCACCGGGGGCCACCTCGCTTCTCCCAAGCAGGCCCACGGATGTATCTCCCTAAATTACAGGAGAGAGGAAGCCCACTGTCTAGGCGGCAGTATTCGGCAGTATGCCGTTGCCGCCTGCGGTTAGCGCCACTAGGTTGCATCTCACAAAGGTTCACATGTCGGACCAAGATATTCAGCAGCTAGTGCAGTGTCTCAAATAAGTCTTTCCTAATATTAACCGGCCATGCCATCTTTTGGACATGGCCCGACCGAAGATTCCGTTCGAACTTTCCCCTGAACAACGGGCAGAACTTCAGCGCCTCATCCAAGCGCCGAATACG
>JAPLUH010000439.1 GCA_026397675.1 Verrucomicrobiota bacterium | reverse complement strand
GTTCAAGCCTGACCCCGTGCTGGGTTGCCTGATGGAAGCCCGAGGCGAATGCACCCTTTGCCGCGGAACTTTCCGGGTTATCGTCGGCACATCGATGGAATCACAACGTCCCACCAAAACACCGGAGCTCAGTGTGCTCGGGCTGCCTTTGGAGCCCTGCTGCTTTGCTCCTCAGACGGGCTTCTACCGCGATGGCTACTGCCGCACCGGCCCTCAAGATACCGGCCGCCATATCGTCTGCGCTGAACTCACACTCGAGTTTCTGGAGTTTAGCCGGGCCGCTGGAAACGACCTCTCTACGCCCCGGCCCGAATTCGACTTCCCTGGCCTTCGCGCTGGGGATCGCTGGTGTTTGTGCGCCCTGCGTTGGAAAGAAGGCTTCGAGGCCGGGTGTGCTCCTCCAGTGATCCTCGAAGCCTGCCATCAGCGGGTGCTCGAACTCATTTCTCTTGAAGCCCTCCAAGCCCATGCCCTCTGAACGGCCCGGTTGGACACCCGCGGCCGAAACCCAAACCGGCAGCCCTGCCCCACTCCCTGCCGGGTGGCGCTGGGACAATTCGTACGCCCGACTGCCAGAGGGTTTGCACAGCTCCGTGCAGCCGACGCCTGTTTCCCAGCCTCGTTGGGGAATCTTCAACCAGGACTTGGCGACCACTCTGGGCCTCGACGGGAACGCATTAGGGCAACCCGGGCAGGTGGGCTTCTTTGTGGGCAACCGGCTCTTCGAGGGTTCTGAACCCATCGCCCAGGCCTATGCCGGGCACCAATTCGGCAACCTAGCTCGACTGGGTGACGGGCGCGCCATCTTGCTGGGAGAGCATCTCGATCCCCAGGGGCGGCGCTGGGACATCCAGCTCAAGGGTCCGGGCCTTACCCCCTATTCGCGCGGGGGTGACGGTCGCGCGGCACTGGGCCCAATGCTTCGAGAATACCTCATGAGCGAGGCCATGCACGCGCTGGGCATTCCGACGACCCGCAGCCTGGCGGTCGCTCTGACCGGCGAACCGGTCTTCCGCGAAACAACTCTTCCCGGCGCAGTCCTCACCCGGATTGCCGCCAGCCACATTCGCGTCGGCACTTTCGAGTTGTTCTCGGCCATGGGTGATATCCAGGCCCTCAAGACCCTCGCCCTCTACACGCTCCAGCGCCATTTCCCGGAGCGCGCCGACGACCCGAAACCCGGAAAAACCCTGCTCGAAGAGGTCATCGAACGGCAATCGGCCCTCGTGGCCCAGTGGATGCGCGTTGGCTTTGTCCATGGCGTGCTCAACACCGACAATGTGGCTCTGAGTGGCGAAACCATCGATTACGGCCCCTGCGCCTTCATCGATGCCTACGATCCAGCCACCGTCTTCAGCTCCATTGACCGTCAAGGCCGCTACGCCTTCGGCAACCAACCGAAGATTACCTCGTGGAACCTCGCCCGCTTCGCCGAGGCGCTCTTACCGATCCTCGACCCCGACGAAGCCACCGCCGTCGAAGTCGCGCAGGCCTGCCTGGAAGCATTTCCCGCCCGGTTCCAACGAAACTGGCTCGCGGCCTACCGCGGCAAGCTCGGACTCCTGACCGAGGAGGACGGCGACGCAGGCTTGATCGAAGAACTCCTCGGTTGGATGCATTCGACACAAGCGGATTTCACCCAAACCTTCTGCATGCTCCGGCCCATCGGCCCCGGCCAGAGCGAATCGACGGCGCCCACTCTGAATACGGATCAGGAGAACATGACCCACTCGGAATCCACCGCGCCGGACCCGAAATTCTTCGATTGGCACCAACGCTGGAACGAGCGCCTCCAACGCCAGAGCCTCCCCCTACCCCGGGTACTAGAATGCATGCACCGGAACAACCCCGTGGTCATCCCCCGCAATCACGTGGTCCAGGCCGCCCTCGATGCGGCCTCAGAACAGAACGATTGGACACCGTTCCACACGCTTCTGGCAGCGTTGCGATCTCCTTACCAAGAGGCTGGAGCACCAGATTCACTCCGTAATCCACCCCCGCCAGGCACCCCCCGCTGCCGCACCTTCTGCGGCACCTAACCGAGGTCGAGTATTCAATTGGATTGATGCCCCGGCTGGACCCGCCGATGGTCGATGAATGCACTGGGCCATCTGCAACGAGATCTTCAAGGAGTGGCCTCTGGAGAAGGCGTTTCCGTACATCGCGAAGGCCGGCTATCAGGGGGTTGAAATCGCGCCCTTCACGCTGGCGCCGCTCATCACCGATATTTCCGCCGGGCGACGGCGTGAAATCCGGCAACTGGCCGAAGACTCTGGACTCGTCGTGTCGGGCATTCACTGGGTGCTAGCCTTCACCGAGGGCATGCACGTGAACCATCCGGACCCAGCCTCGCGCCAACAAGCCGCCGACTACCTGCGCCATGCGGTGGACTTTTGCGCTGACCTCGGCGGCACACGCATGATCTTCGGCTCGCCCAAGCGCCGGGACATCTTGCCTGGGGTAACGCCCGAGCAGGCGCGGGCCTGGACGCTGGAGACCTTCCGGCCGGCAATGCGAACCGCGGAAGAACGCGGCGTGGTGATTTGTCTAGAGCCCCTCGCGCCGTCGGAAACCAACTTCCTCAACACCGCCGCCGAGACCCGCAGCCTGGCCGATGCCATGGGTTCGCCGGCCTTCCAAATCATGCTCGACGTGAAGGCCATGTGCTCCGAAAACCAGCCGGTGGCCGACACCATCGAGGCCTTCCGGGGGCGTTTCTCGTACTTCCATGCCAATGACGAGAACCTCAAGGGACCGGGCTTCGGCGACACCGACTACCGACCCATCGGCCAAGCCCTGCGCAACACGGGCTATGATGGCTGGGTGTCCGTGGAGGTCTTCGTGTTCGACGAAGGGCCTGAGGCCATCGCCACCTGCAGTCTGGCTCATTTAAAGGAGCACTTGGCCTGAACCTGCCCCACGATTTCCTCATGCCTTCCTCCCTGTCCGCCAACGAGTGCCAAGTCACCGGCGTCGCCGTGTGGTTCTTGCCGGTCACGACCCCGTGGATGGCCGATCAGCCTCCGGCTGGGGAGAAACCCCACTCAGCGTCCAGTGGGTGTGGCCCTCGGCCTTGCCCTACGCCCAACGGCATCAGGCACTCCAAGACTTCTGCCAGCGTCTGGCCCACGCCTGGAATGCCTTAGATGAAAGTGGCCACCCGATGCGGTTGGGCAATGCGTTTAACGAATCCGAGCTCCCTCGCTTGCAAGCCGGCTTCAACGCCGAACGCACCGCCGAGAGGCTAGATCCTCTACCTCATCTGGCAGCGTTGGTGTGCAATTCGGCCTTCGACATCGCCTTGCACGACGCCTTCGGCCGGTTACTCGGACAGACTGCTTTCGAGATTCTAGAGCCCGGGGTTTTGACAGAGACTCTCGAAGCATTCCTGACACCGGCTCCAGGCACTGAGGTCTCCTTCCAAGGCCGCACTCTGAGCAGCTTCCTGCTGACGGAGCGGCGCAATTCACTCGAAGCCTGGCACCTCGTCGGTGGTCTGGACCCAATCGACGCTTCCGAGCTCACCGGCTCCGAACCCCACGACGGCCATCCCGTGCTCCTGGCCGACTGGATTACCCGCGACGCCTTGCAGTGCCTCAAGATCAAGCTGCGCGGCAATGATGCCGACTGGGACTACCAGCGCCTCGTCCGCGTCGGGCGTCTCGGACTACCGCTCGGGGTCACCGACCTGACGGCCGACTTCAATTGCACCGTGCGCGATCCGGCCTACGTGTGCGAGATCCTCGATCACCTTCAGCGCGACCATCCCGACCTCTTCCAGGCGCTGACTTATGTCGAGCAACCCTTCCCGTATGATCTAGAGGCGCATCCGATCGCGGTGCACGAGGTGAGCCGGCGCAAGCCCCTGTTCCTCGACGAGAGTGCTCATGACTGGCGCTTGGTGCGCCTCGGCCGGGAAC
The DNA here is from genome assembly GCA_026397675.1 of Verrucomicrobiota bacterium. Lineage (GTDB taxonomy): Bacteria > Verrucomicrobiota > Verrucomicrobiia > Limisphaerales > UBA9464 > SXXZ01. The sequence goes on along the minus strand of JAPLUH010000439.1, from coordinate 3,571 downwards.
TGGGTTGGACCGGTGTGGCCCTCAAGACCTGCAAAACCCAGACCGGCGCACTGCTCTCAGCGGCCTGGGCCCAGGCCCATGGAATGCAATTGATGGTACAAGACCTCACCAATCCCCGCTTGGCCCAGATTCCCCACTGCTTGCTTGCGGCGCACCTGCCCACCTTGCGCGGAGTCGAAACCAACGCCATGCAGTTCTACCCGGCGGCCAGTGACCTAGAGGCCACCGTTCACCCGGGCCTCTACCGTCGTCGCAACGGATGCGTAGACCTCTCCACGCTCACCGGCCCCGGCTTTGGTTACGCGGGCGCCGAAACCGTCCGAGAATTGCCCGCACCGGCCCTCTATTTGAGTCACTTTTGATTCAAAGTATTTCCTCGAAGCGATCGTCCCGCGGTTTATTTTGTCGGGTACTTTGAATGGTCAATGCGCCCGTTCAAACTGCCATCAATTGCTAACGCATTGTGGGTATAATGAATCATTGATGCTTCGAGATTATTGAGGCGGAGTTCATCAACCGAGTCGAGCAGGCCTCTGAATTTGAGGTTCTATTCTAGAGCAAGATACCGGTTGGGGGGATCGGCGGGGCGACTGTCGGTTGAATGCAAACCACCTCGAGTCAATCCCATCCATCAGCACCAGATTTCCATCACTTTGTTGTCAAAAATTTATTAAAATAACTATTATTGACATTAAAAAACACCATGTAACTAATTAGAGGCCCTTACAAATTCGAACCACGTGATTCCCTCAGAGGAGTCTCTGAAAGGCTAGGCAACCATTGCGTCGGGTCGATTCCGGTTGCCTCCTTGGGTTTGAATCGAAATCTAAAGCAGTATGAATCCCAGCAGCCGCGATGCTCAGCACTCGCTTGAGTCGCAGAGTACTTCGGATAATCAATCGAAAAAACCATGAAATGCCCACTGGCACTTCTAGTCATTCTTGTCGGCGCCCGCACCTTATTCGCCGACGGTACCGTCGAGGGCCAACTTTCGGTGGAGTCGATAAAGCCCTCACCGTCCCGTCCGGGCTACACGCCATTGCCGACCAAAGAGCCCATACAGAAACCCGAGACCGCGCCGGCTATCGTCTACCTGGAACGCGACGACGAACATTATCCGCGCACGCGGACCAATGAAACGGTTCAGATTCGGCAATCGGGCTACCAGTTCCGCCCATCAATGGTGGCCATACAAACGGGGGCGAAGATCGATTTCCCGAACCTCGATGACGAATTTCACAACGTTTTCTCCTGCTCCAAGGCCAAACACTTTGACCTCGGACGTTTCCGCAAAGATGAGATCAGCCCGGATGTCCTCTTCAACAAGCCGGGCGTGGTAAAGATCTACTGCGAGATCCATCAGCACATGCGCTGCTTCGTGGTCGTGCTCGACACGCCGTGGTTTGTCAAAACCGACCCCGAGGGAAAATTCTCTCTGAACAACATTCCAGCAGGCGAATATTGGCTGCGAATCTTCCAACCCTCCGAGCGGCGAATCCAAGAGCGCGTGAGGGTTCGGGACGGTCAGACGAACACATTCAACTTCACCCGCTGATCCCGCATGAGTTTCCGTGCGATGCTGCTTCAAACCTTCCTGACCCTCGTCATCATCACCACCGGAGCGGCGATGCTGATCGCGCAACGGCAGAACGAGGCAATGCTCCAGGGCGTGGTGAATGAGCTCTTCAAGGCGGAGCTGAAGACCTTCCACCAGACGCAGGAACTTTCCATCGAGGCTGCGAAGGCCAAGGGGCTGCACTTGGCTGAGTCGGTGCGCCTCTTCGCTGCACTGGAAGAGGGAGACCCCGAAGAAATTTACCATGTCGCCGATGCTGAAATGCAACTCGGCTGGTTCGATTTCTTCCGACTCCTCAACGCGGAGGGCAAGCTCATACCCCGGGGGGCTGAGGCCACCGCGGGATCTCTCCCAGGTCAAGACCTCACCGAGGACTTGTTACCTCCCGAAATAAATAACACGAACGTCGAACTTGGCTTCGCCGCTAATGAGCAAGGAACAGTTTATCGTTTATTGGCCTGCACGATCCGCAAGTTCGACCAAACGGTGGGAACCCTCGTGCTTGGACAAGCGCTCCCGCGCGAAACATCGCTGCTCATCGATGGCAAATTCCTCGGCTCAGGCATTCCTGAGGCACTTCGCGCCCCTCTAATGGCCCAAACGGGTGAAAATGGCCGTTTCGCAGCCGAAGGCATCGAATACCGTTTTAACCGTTTCACGCTCAACAAGGGATCGCATTACCCCGCGGCAGATTGGGTATCCGTATTGTCCATGGCGGAAATGACGCAGCAACAGCGCGTCCTCGCCTGGCGAATCCTACTTACCGGCGCTGCAGCCTTGGGCATTTCGGCCCTCGTGATTATGCAACTCTCCCGGCAAATCGCCCAACCGGTGGCAAACCTCGTGAAGGCCGCGGAGCGTGTGCGCTCTGGCAGCTATGATGTGCGGTTACCGCCGACTCGGACCATCGAGATGACACAACTGGGAAGTGCTTTCAACGAGATGGCTGCGGGTCTGGCCTTGCGCGACCGCTACCAATCCATCCTCCAAAAAGTGACCGATCCACGGGTGGCAGAAGAACTGGTCGCCGGCCGCGTGAAACTCGGTGGTGAATTGCGGGAAGTTTCCGTGATCTTCTGTGACATCCGCGGGTACACGGCCCTCAGTGCTGGACGCAATCCGGTCGAGGTCATCCACCTGCTGAACGATCACATGGGAGCCTTGGCCAAGGTCGTGCAGCGCCACCACGGTGTGATTAATCAGTTCGCCGGCGATGCCATCATGATCCTCTTCGGTGCCCCCAAGAGCTACGGAGAAGACGCCGCGGATGCCCTGCGATGCGCCTGGGACATGATGCAAGAGCGCGAGCGCCTCAATCACGAGGCGGCCGAACCGCTCCTCATCGGCATCGGTATCGCCACGGGAGAAATGGTGGCGGGCTGCATCGGAGCCGAAAGCCGCAGCGAATACACCGTCATTGGCGAGAAGACCAACCTTGCAGCCCGAATGTGCAGTGCCGCTGTTGCGGGCCAAATCATTCTCGATGCGGAGACACATCGAAAAACAGCCTCATTTGCCGAATTTGTGGTCCTCGAGCCTCTCGTTCTAAAGGGCTTTACCCATCCCGTCTCGGCCTTTCAGCTCGCCTCACTCAACCGCTAACGCCCTATGAAACCGTCTCAACAACTCCTAGTCCTTTTACTCAGCGGAACAACCGCACTCCGCGGCGGAGGGTTTTTCGACACGCTGGACGAGAAAACCCGCTTCGATTCCGACGCGCTGGGACTCCACGCCGACCTGTCCTTCATGACGGACGCCACTCTCTATATACCAGAGCTGCCCGCCCAGGGATTGGTGATCTCGGATGACCACCTGTTGTTCGTGCCGCGGTTGATGACGTTCTTCGATGTGCAAATGGGTGACCGCCTCACCTTGCACACCCAGGTGCGCGCCGACCGCGGCTTCGACCCGGGTGCGGCACCCGACGGAGAAGTACGGTTGGACGAGTACTACCTCCAAGGACGCATCCTGAAGGACGACGACCTGAACGTGCGT
>JAPLUH010000055.1 GCA_026397675.1 Verrucomicrobiota bacterium | reverse complement strand
CCCTTCCTCACGCTCCACTGGTCGCCCGCCATCCCACTCGCGTCCGTCCAGGCGCTGGCCGAAATCCTCGATTCATTGGATAGCGAACAAGGGATCCGCATCGAACCTCCGCAGCCCGGCGATCCCTACTACCGCGCGTTCACTCCAGACCGGCAACTCCTCAATCGCACCGAACGCCGCGGCCATCCGCCCGAACTGGCCCTGCACCAAAAGGATGGCCGGATCTCCGGCCGTCTGCTGCTCGTCGAATCCGTGCGGAGGGAGGGCACCTCTGGCTCGGAGCTGGAATGCATCGAACGTCCCCTCTTGGGTTCCGCGGATTTGGGCCGGGAACTAGAGGCCGATCGGGAAAGGCACCGCCGCCCGAATCGTCGTCCCCGCCCCAACGTCTTACTCGCATTCGTGCCACCCGACCTTACCTTGGGTCAGCTAACCTCATTCCTCAAACCTGCCCTGACAAACCAGACAGCGATCCACCTCCTGCTCGACGAGCCCATGCCGCCCGCGCCACCGAAGCCTTCCGCCCCATGAAGACACCCATGCCCGCAGCCCTCCGATGCCTTTTGCTGGCTTTGAGCCTCTTTGCCGGTCCAGCGCTGGCCGCAGACAACTCGAAGACCGTGAAGCCCCCGTCGCCCATCGACAGTTCGTTGGGTCACGAGATCCAAAACGCCATCGACCGAGGTCTGGCCTCCCTCCTCGCCAGCCAGAACACCAACGGCTGGTGGTCCACTCAAGATCATGTTGCTCCCACCGCTCTGATCCTAACCGCATTCATGGGTGAACCCACCCGACGCTTCCAGACGAACCTCCCTGCGTCCCTCTCCAAAGGATACGCATTCGTCCTCGGGGCCGTGAAGCCCGACGGCAGCATCTACCGAACGTCCCTCATCAACTACAACACCTCCCTGTCCATGGTGGCCTTGGCCGCGTCGGGCAATCCCGCCCATGACGGGATTCTCGGTCGTGCCCGGACCTTCGTCATCCGCTCGCAGATGGATCTGGGTGAACCGGGGAAGATGGACTCACCGTTCGACGGAGGAATCGGATATGGCGACAAATACGCCCACTCCGACATGAACAACACGCTGACGGCGTTGGAAGCCCTGCACTACACGCGATATCTCCAGGCTGGCGAATCCAGTGTCCCCAAGCAGGAAGTGGACTGGAAGGCTCGCCTCCAGTTTGTCCAGACCTGCCAGAACCTGCCCAGTCACAACCGCCAACCTTGGGCCTCGGACGACGTCCGCAACCGCGGCGGGTTTGTCTATTATCCCGGGCACAGCATGGCCGGCGGCGAGACCAACGCGCTCACCGGACGGGTGGCTTTGCGGTCCTACGGCAGCATCAGTTACGCGGGGTTGCTCAGCTACATCTACGCCGATCTCCAGCATGAGGATCCGCGGGTGGTCGCCGTGCTCGATTGGCTGCGCTCGAACTATACCCTCGAGGAGAACCCCGGCATGGATCTCCAGGGCCTCTACTACTACTTGCATCTCATGACCAAGGCCCTGAACACCGCCCGGGTCGACACGCTGGAATTGAAGGACGGCCGGAGGATCCACTGGCGTCGCGAGGTCGCCCTGCGCCTAATCAACCTCCAACGCACAGACGGATCTTGGGCCAACACCAACGCACGCTGGTGGGAAAAGGATCCCAATCTGGTCACCGCCTATGCGGTCCTTTCGCTCGACATCATCCACCGCGGCATTCACGGACCCGCGACTCCACCCCTGTGAAACCCCTGCTGCAATCCATCCTACTGGCCGCGTTCTTCGTATTGCCGGCGTCCCTCGTTGCGGCGGGCAAGGGTCGCGAATTGAAGATCCCCGATTTCACCCAGGGGGATAAGATCCCCGAGGGAGCCAAGCACGACTGGAACCTGGGGGCCACGGGTCTGCGCGGTTGGATCTTCTGCGACCAACTGGTCACTTCCGATGCCCGTCAGATCGCCATCACACGGGTTGAAAAGGGTTCTCCGGCCGAAGGTGTTCTGGCGGTCGGAGACGTGATTCTCGGTGCGGGCGGCCAGCCGTTTTCCCACGACCCACGCACCGAACTCGGCAAGGCCCTGACGCTGGCCGAGTCCGAGGCGGGACAAGGCCAACTCAGCCTGACCCGATGGCGCGCGGGCACTTCGACGGAGGTCGCGTTGAAGCTTCCCGTCCTGGGAACGTACAGCGCCACCGCGCCTTTTGACTGTCTGAAGTCCAAACGCATCCTCGAAGCAGGGTGCCGAGCCCTGGCCCAACGGATGGAGGACCCCTCCTACGCCCGAAGGCTCGATGCCATCCCCCGATCTCTCAATGCCCTCGCGCTGCTGGCCAGTGGCGACACCAATCATCTTCCGCTAATCCGGAGGGAGGTCGCGTGGGCGTCGCACTACGAGTCCAACGACATGGCAACATGGTATTTCGGCTACGTCATGTTGCTGCTGTCGGAGTACCAACTGGCAACCGGTGATGCCTCGTTCATGCCGGGGTTGAAACGGCTCGCATTGGAGGCGGCCCGCGGCCAGAGCGCCGTAGGCTCTTGGGGGCACAAGTTTGCCCAGCCCGACGGACGCCTCTACGGCTACGGCATGATGAACTCCCCGGGCGTACCCCTCACGATCTCTCTGGTGCTGGCACGGAAGGCGGGCGTGCAGGATCCGGCCGTGGACCTCGCCATCGAACGCAGCGTACGCCTGATGCGTTTCTACATCCACAAGGGCGCGATCCCCTACGGAGACCATCATCCCTGGATCGAAACTCATGAGGACAACGGCAAATGCGGGATGGCCGCGGTCCTCTTCAACCTGATCGACGAATCGAAGGGCGCAGAGTTCTTTTCGCGGATGAGCGTTGCTTCTCACGGTTCGGAGCGCGATTGCGGGCACACCGGCAACTTCTTCAACCTCCTTTGGGCCATGCCCGGCATCGCCCAGTCCGGACCCAACGCCACCGGCGCATGGATGACCGAGTTCGGCAGCTGGTACTTCGACCTAGCCCGACGCGGGGATCACAGCTACCGGCACCAAGGCCCGCCAGAGCCCGAACACGACAGTTATGAAGGATGGGATGCCAGCGGCTCCTACCTCTTGGCCTACGCCATGCCGCTGAAGAAACTCTACCTGACCGGCAAGGTGGAAGGATCGGTGCCGCGACTCGACGCCGCGGCGGCCCAATCGCTGGTCCTCGACGGCCGCGGTTGGAACAACAAGGACCGAAACGGCTTCTACGACGGGCTGAGCATCGCGCAACTCATGGAACGCCTTCAGAGCTGGTCGCCCATCGTGCGCGAGCGGGCAGCCATGGCCCTGGGCCGCCGCAAGGATGTCCCCATCGCTCCCTTAGTCGAGATGCAGGGATCTCCCAACCTCAACGCCCGCTACGGCGCCAGTCAGGCGTTGACCTTCCTGCGTGGACGGAGCTCCCCCGCCATCGAGGCCCTCGGGAAGTCCCTGTTGCACGAAGACCTCTGGCTCCGCATCAAGGCCGCGGACGCACTCGCAGCCATCGGAAAGCCCGCATCGAACACGGTGCCCCAGCTTCTCGAAATCATGGCGCGTGTGGATACGGCCAAGGACCCTCGCGGCATGCAGCAGCGCTACCTGGCTTTCGCCCTCTTCAACCGGGAGGGCATGCTCGGTCGTTCGTTAGAGGGAGTGGATCGCGACGCGCTTTACAAGGCCGTGCAAGCTGGCCTCAAGAATGAAGATGGACGGGCCCGCAGCAGCATGGGTTCCGTCTATCGGCACCTTTCCCTCGACGAGATCAAGCCTCTCCTGCCCGCCATCCACGAGGCGATCATGCAGCCCGCTCCCAGCGGCGAGATGTTCGCCGACGAAATCCGTCTCGAAGGCCTGCGCGTCCTCGCCAAGCACCACATCGAGGAAGGCGTTGCCGCGTGCGTAAAATACACCCGCGAACAGAATCCTTGGGCGAGCGAACTCCGGACACCGGAGATCATGGAAGTCCTCCTCAGCTACGGAACGCACGCCAAGGTCGCCATTGCGGACCTGACCCGGATCGCGAACTACTTCGAGAACGATGAGCCGGACTTCCCGAAAAATTTGATGCGGCAAAAGGCCAAGACCGTGCGCGAAACGATCGCGGCCATCCAAGCCTCCACCCTTTCTCCGAGCCTCATCCGGCTCAACCCAGACGCTCGATGAAGCGGGTTCTCCTCGGACTCATTTGCCTGACCTTCCAGATCCAGACCCCAGCCGACGCAGCGGACAAACAGCGTCCTCGATCCCTGTTGCCGCATGGGTCCGGGCGAAATAGCACGTTTGGGGAAGGCCTTGCGCCCGCCCGCCACCCACCAGGCCAGCGGATAGGAATTGAATTTTTTGCACCGTGATAAAGTTCCCCCAAAACAAAATGACCTTGTGGGTTTCATCGCAAACAGTTCTGGCTGCAATCTTAAGACCAAAATATCCAACCGCTAAATGACCATGAAACCAACTGTATTTCTGGCTGCAGTATTGATGTTCGCCCTCTCTCCGTACGCTTTAGCAAAACCCCTTAAGGTGTTTGTACTCGCCGGACAATCAAACATGGAGGGGCATGCCGCAATCAGCACCTTTGACTACATCGGCAAGGATCCACTCACGGCCCCCCTTCTCAAGGAGATGCGCAACTTGGATGGAAGCCCACGCGTCTGTGATCAGGTCTGGATGTCTTATTTGACCGGACCTTACGATGGCAGCGCCAATGGCGAGGGGTTGGGGAAATTGACCGCTGGTTTTGGAGCACGTGGGGATCAACCCACCAAGATGTGTAGCAATATTGGTCCTGAGTTCACCTTCGGAATCTATATTGAAAAAGAGCTCAATGAACCCATTTTGATCATCAAGACCGCCTGGGGCGGCCGGTCGCTCAATACTGAATTCCGTCCGCCCAGCGCCGGGCCCTACATGCTGCCCAAGGTAATTCAAGAGGAGTGGGACAGACACCCTCAGGGCGCACATGGGATTCCCAAACTAGAGGACCGCAAGAAATGGAGAGAAGAAAAGGATGCCGCTTCCGGCGTGTTTTACCGAATGATGATTGACCATGTGAAAATGGTGCTGGCAGATCCCAAACGGGTCTGTCCGGCCTATGACGCGAAGAATGGCTATGAGCTGGCTGGTTTTGTCTGGCTTCAGGGTTTTAACGACTTGGTCGATGGGACAACGTATCCCGGCCCCGACAAACCCGGCAAATACGACGTCTATTCGGACCTCCTGGCCCAGTTCATTCGCGACGTTCGGAAAGATCTGTCCGCCCCGAAGATGCCGTTTGTCATCGGCGTGCTGGGAGTCGGTGGGATGGGCGATAATCAAGTTTTCCGAAAAGCCATGGCTGCACCGGCAGACATGCCCGAGTTCAGGGGCACTGTCGTTGCCGTTGAGACGGCCCCCTTCTGGGATCCTGCCATCGAGGTCGCGGAATCCAAGCAAGGTAAGTACAACGATATCGTTAGCGTTGCGAAGACACTGAAAACCGACGGCACGATTAACAGGGATCGGAAATGGGATGGCTACTGGAAGCCTGTCGGCAAGCCTCTGCCAGAAGAACGGATCTGGCGCTTCGCTTCGGTCGATGCCACTGAGAAGAAGGACAAACTAAAGAAATATGACGCCAGACGATTCCGTGACGTGACGCTGCCAGCCGGAATTGAAAATTGGCACCTACCTCAATTTGATGACAGCAAATGGGCCGAAGGCAAGGCACCCATCGGGAAGGGCTCATGGAAACACAGCGGCATTACTCTCAAGAACGTTCCCTCAACCTGGGGAGAGGGCGAGTTTCTGCTGATGCGTACAACCTTTGAAGTCGAGGACACCCATTGCGAATCTTATCGCCTCGCGGTTTTGGCAAGACAGGGATTCCATGTTTATTTAAACGGACAAAAGATACACACCTACATCTGGTGGCAGGACAAGCCGCAATACAGTTCTGTCGTCCTCGAGAAGGAAATGATCAAGCATTTGAAGAAGGGGGAGAATGTATTGGCAGTTTACGCCAATGACCAATACGACCTTGATTCCCCGGAACATTACGCCGCGCTGGATGTACAAATTGAGGGCATCACCCAAGCAGACCAAGAAAAGCTCGACCTCGCCTTGGAGGAAGTCCTTTCCACCAGAGATCGGGAAGCCCTTAAAGGCGCTTCCAATGGCGGATACCACTATTTTGGTAGCGCAAAGATTTTCGCCCAAATGGGCAAGGCGTTTGCGGAAGCTATTGCGAATCAGCTGAAATCTAAATAAACGTCCGCAGAACCATAAAAACACCGTCAAGACTTCGATAAATTCTAAACCGAATGCAGCCAGTCAAGGTACGGAGTCTGGGAACAATTTCCGAATTTGACTCCGGCGGGGTGCCAGTCACTGTCGCTCCATGCCTCGGCAAGTGCCCATCCAGGTTGGGGGCCAATTACCGATTTATTGGCCGAGCGAATCTGTGCTTCCAAAATCGGAAATCGTGCCCAAACCCGTTCCAACAAACGAACCCGAGTTTGACAACGGCATAGGACTATGTTGCAATTAGGAACGTCTAAACAATATGCATAAAAAATATTACAAATGTGAATTTAATCAATGAGTATATTATCCGTTCCGCCGAGATTATTGGCGAACGTACGCGAGCTGAAGAAAAATATGATCAAGAGATTGTGCGATGGATCGAAAAAGGCAAGTCGATAAGGAAGGCGATTGATCGCGCTAATATAAAGTATCCTAAAGAGGCGCTCCGAGTTGATGATTCTATGCTCCCAGACCTACAATCTCGATATGAGTATATGCTGGAGCATGAAAAGATTATGCGAAAGATTGAAGACTCTCGAAGGGTAGCTTCGTCCCTTGGTCAACGTAGATAAGACGGGCCATTTCACCGTCGATGGAGGGCTGAGGGATCGAGCTGTCTTTGGGAACCAGCTTCGCCGCATGGGCGTTTAGGTCGGCGGTCTGCCACCGGTGGACCAGAATGTAGAGATCATCGTCAACCTAATGTTGGATGCGACGCTCGGCTACGATTAGCCGTTGACCGCGGAACGGTTGTTCGGCTGGCATGCGGCACTGTTTCCCACCGGCCGGAGCGGCCTGCAGCGCCTCACCGTCGGCCCGTGGCGGAATGAGGCCACCGGACCCATGCAGGTGATCTCCGGACCCTACGGCCGGGAGACGGTGCACTTCGAGGCACCGGGGCACGAACGACTGGAGGGCGAGATGGCCAGGTTCCTGAGCTGGTTCAATGCCCCAGCGCCCACCGACCCCGTCCTTCGGTCGGCAATGGCGCATTTATGGTTCGTCACGATTCACCCCTTCGATGACGGCAACGGTCGGATCGCGCGGGCGATCGCCGACCTGGTGTTGGCCCGGTCGGAACGCAGTCCGCAGCGGTTCTACAGCCTGTCGTCGCAAATCCAGCAGGAGCGTACGGCCTACTACGATGTGCTGGAGCAGAGCCAGAAGGGATCGCTGGACGTGACGGTATGGATCGAATGGTTCTTGGGCTGCCTCCAGCGCGCGATCCAGAGCTCGGAGGTGACGCTGCAGGCCGTGCTGACCCAGGCGCGGTTCTGGGAGTCGCACGCGGGCAAGGCCTTCAACGGCCGTCAACGGCTCCTGCTCAACCGCCTGCTGGATGGCTTTGAAGGCAAACTGACCTCCACGAAGTGGGCCCTCATCGGCAAATGCTCCCAAGACACCGCCCTGCGGGATATCGGCGACCTGATGGAGCACGGCATCCTCGCGCGACAAGAGGCAGGCGGGCGCAGCACCAGCTACCAACTCGTGATGCCGAGGCCGTGAGCAGACTGCCGAAAAGAAGGCGAAAACGAACATCGGGGTCAGGGAACGATTTCCGAATTTGAATCAGTCGCCTTTTCGCCGGCAGTGAAGGCAGTACCAAAACTCGCCTAGGTCACCAAGGGCTCTTTAGATTGAGAGGCTGGAGTCCGTTGTTGAAGTCCAATAGCCATGATCTTGGCTAGGCTGGCTTAGCCAACGATTCCATTAGATCGGTCGCGCTGACTTGCGTCGTCTTCCGCAAGAGCTTGGTTGTTCGATCGTTACGGACCTCCAATTGGCCCGCGCCTCGCTCTCGCCTCGTCTTGCGGAAGAATCCGCAACGCCATCACTTTTCTCCCAACTGAAGCGTTGGCTTAGTTCTTGCCAGTTTGCCGGTGGATCTAACCAATGCTACCATCTCAAAACGGGCATCAGAAACCCGATCTAGGTTGATCGCGGGTCGAACATCACCCGCAGCAACCAACAAAAGGACCACCCATGAAAATGCGATTCTTGATTGCGGTGACCATCACTGCCGCGCTGTTGAGCGCATGCCTTCCGTCCGTGAACCCGTTCTACACGGAGAAGGACGTGGTCTTCGATTCGGACTTGGTCGGAGAATGGCGAATCGAGGGCGAAACGAAGCCATCGGGGATTTGGAAAATCGAGAAGACCGACAGCAAAGCGTACAAACTCACCACCACAGAACCGGACGGCAAACAGGGCGAATTCGCAGTCCATCTCTTCAAACTCGAAAAGGACTGTTTTCTGGACATGGTCCCAAGTGACTGCACTTACGGGCCCAAACAGACCGACAACGTGGCGGCTGCCATGTTCCCTGGCCATCTGCTCCTGCGAGTGACGCTACGGGCGTCGCAGTTGAAAGTGGCGTCCACGGATTTCGTTTGGTTGGAAAAACATCTTACCGCAAATCCGAAGGCGCTCGCCCATCACGTTGCAGACAAACGTCTGCTGCTCACGGCGGACACTCGGGCTCTGCAGCGCTTCGTGCTTAAACATCTCGGCGACGGTGAACTCTTCGAAAAGCCGACTGTGATGGTTCGCAAATAAGCGTATTTCAGGTCGGCTTGGGTGAAAACCTGGATCCAGCACGACAATCCACCCGACCTTTCGAGTCAAACCGCATGGAAAGACTCGCTCGCTCCCGCATCGACGGTTGCCTGGATTAAAAATTGGGACACGTTCCGGCAGGCATGGGTTCATACAAACCCCGCGACCGTCGCTGTGTCGGATCGATTCCACAGGATACACAACCATGATTGAAGATGTTCTTTTCTCCAGTGCGGTCCACTTACTGGACACGCAAAACCGCGATGGCGGCGAATCCGTTTCCCGGGCTGCGACCGACGTCCGTACCCAAAATGAATTCATCCAGTGCGACGTGGAGAAACTCTTCATGCTGACCGAAGCGCTGTGGACGATTCTCAAGGAGAAGCATGGCTGCACCGACGCAGAACTCGTCCAGCGGGTCCAGGAGATCGATCTGCGGGACGGCAAGCTCGACGGCAAGGTGGCCAAGGTGAATCCCGACTGCCCAAAGTGCGGCCGCAAACTCATGGGAAAGCGCCCGGTATGCCTGTACTGCGGAGCCGAAGTTGCTCGGGTCGACCTCCAGCCCTTCAGCCGATAAAGCCCCTCGGCAGAACGACAAATACCACCGGAACGGAAGGCGATCTTCTACATCGGCCGGATCGTCAGCGTCCTCGGCATTCTCAGCTTTCTCTCCATGTTCCTGTCGGCTGCAGCCCACTTCGGTGACTTTACCAACTTCGCGGAACGGGGTCGTTCAATGATGCTGCGAGCGGTCATCGGCATGGTGATGATGATCGCTAGTGGCCTCTTATCCGGCGTTGGCAAAGCAGGCTTGGCCGGCTCGGGAATCACCCTCGACACCGAACAGGCGCGACGCGATGTCGAACCGTGGTCACGCATGGCCGGAGGGGCCTTGAAGGACGCGATGGATGAAGCGGGCATCCGTGGTGGCAACAAACGTCCCGATGAGACATTGGCGTTCGATGAACGGCTTCGCCGCCTGAAGCAATTGCGCGACGACGGCTTGGTCAGCGAGCAGGAATACGAAAGCACCAAGAAGAAAATCCTAGAGAGCGCCTGAGCGGTCCATCCTCGCGCAACTCGGCGCTTTCGGAGAAATCGCCCTACCCTCAGAGCTGCCACGAACTTCCAACGCGACCCGACTGCCCGGACCGACGGTACGGCACTACTCAATCTCCCCGACACAAACCGTCTGAGGACGACGAGGGTTTTCCGGCGCGGGCAAGGCGAAGCGAAGGGAGCATTTCTTGGCGGGCCGAGGTCCGTAGGCAAACTCCGGGTTCGCCTTTGCGGGCTGGGTTGAGCTTCCATTGGGGTTCGGCGCACTAGGCCGTTGCGTACAATGAGCGAACACTGGGATGTAGTGGTAGTCGGGGGAGGGGCGGCGGGGCTGTTTTGTGCCCGGTCGGCAGGCCTGCGCGGGCGGCGCGTGGAGTTGCTCGAGCACAATCCGCGGCCCGGCAACAAGATCCTGATCTCCGGCGGAGGGCGCTGCAATTTCACCAACCTCGGCGCGACGACGGCCAACTACGTCACTTCGGGCAGTCCTCATTTTCTAAAGTCGTCGATGACCCGATTCACATCGGCCGATTTCCTCGCGCTGGTCGAGCGTCACGGGATCGCCTGGCATGAAAAGAAGCTGGGGCAGTTGTTCTGCGATCAGAGTTCTAAGCAAATCCTGCAAATGCTGGAGCAAGAATGCGGGGATGCCGGGGTGCGGATCACGGTGAACTGCAAGGTGGAGGGAGTGGAGCGGCTTCCGGAGGGCGGCTGGCGCATCCAGACTTCGCAGGGCGAGCGCACGGCCGATTCGCTAGTGATCGCCACCGGAGGGCTTTCGGTCCCGAAGCTGGGCGCGACGCCCTGGGGATACCACATCGCCCGCCAATTCGGGGTGCCGCTGGTGGAGCCCCGTCCCGGGTTGGTGCCGCTGACACTGCCAGCGACCCGCTACTCGGCATTCACGGCATTGAGCGGCTTATCGATCGATGTCGAAACGTGGGCGAGCGCTGACCGGCCGCGCTTCCGCGAGAACACACTGTTCACGCATCGAGGTCTCAGCGGTCCATCGATCCTGCAAATCTCGAGCGTCCTCAAACCGCGCGAATCGTTCCGAATTAATCTCCTGCCCGATGTTGATGCGAAGGCGTTTCTCATGTCACACCGAACCGGCGGTCGGGATCTGAAATGGGCGCTGCGCCAGGTGCTGCCGGAGCGCTTCGTCCAAGCCTGGCTCGGCCCAAATGCAGCTCCACGGCCGCTGGCCCAATTGCCACAACGGGAAATCGATACGCTCGCAGCCGACCTGGCAGGTTGGGAACTCCAACCGGACGGCGACGAAGGCTATCCGAAGGCGGAAGTGACGGTAGGCGGTGTGGACACATCGGCGCTGTCGTCCAAGACCATGGAGTGCCGTGAAGTGAAGGGGTTGTTCTTCATCGGTGAGGTGGTGGATGTGACCGGCTGGCTGGGCGGCTACAACTTCCAATGGGCATGGGCCAGCGGATACGCAGCCGGCCAGGCCGTCTGAGTGCGGCGGGCCTTTTCGGCAGCTACTGCGTTGGATCAGAGGTCGAGTACCGCAGGGTACACGCCCCCCGCTCCGCCTTGTCCCTGCCGAAGATTCCTCGCCGCACTCAGACGGCCTCGTCTGGGAACATCGTCTGGGAATGGAAACTGTGTTGGGCCATCGACCCCGCGCCTTTCTGCGATGGCAGCAGCGGGAGCGGTCCGCAGCGAGCGTTGGAACGTCATCACCCTGATCCCCCTCGCGCGTCAGCGCGAAAGCTCCTCCTGTCCCAACGTTCCCTGCGAACGCAGGACCGATCCCGCGAAGCCCCCAGGCACTCACCCCGGGCGCCAGCTTCAGCAAGTCTCTCGCAGTTATATGTTAGAGTGGCTATTTTTGTGTAAATAGGTGAGACCGACCCCGCGCCTCTTATTGGTAATTCGCTTGAGAAACCCAGCGAACACCCGCTAATCGCAGGACGGTGCGCCGCGTCCAAACATTGCTTCTCATTCTCATGGTGTGGACCACCAGCGCGGCCCAGACCCCAGAACCGGCCATCCCACAGGTGCTCCGCTGGGCCAACGACGCCGAAGGCGGTGCCCCATATATTTATCACACACCGGACAACCCCGACCAACTCGTCGGATTCGAAGTCGAACTAGCCCAAGCACTGTGCGACCGACTGGGATGCACCTCTCAATTCGTTCAGTACAACTGGGCCAATTTAATCCCCGGCCTTCGCCAGGGAGGTAATTACGACATCGTCATCGCCGCCTTGGAGCGCACCCCGGAAAACCTCGCCCAAGTGGCCATGAGTCGGCCTTATTTCGCGTTCGGACAACAACTCGTCGCTCGCACACAAGACACACGTATCCAGAGCCTAGGCGATCTGGCCGGGCGTCGGATCGGTGTGTTGGCCTCGACCTTGTCCCACCGCTTGGTCACCCAGCAAGGCGGCTTGGATGTGCGGGTGTACGACGAGAATGTGAACTACTTCCGGGACTTGGAACTAGGCCGGATCGACGCCGTTCTCACCGATTCCCCCATCGCCGCGGTCCAGCTGCGCACTAGCCCGAACCTCCGAGCGGCCGGTCCCCCCTTCGCACCCGCATACTACGCCATCGCCGCACCGATCGGCTCTTCAGGACTACTCACCCGCATCAATGAAGCCCTTGGATCTCTGATCCAAGACGGCACCCTCGAACGCATCTACCGCCGCTACGAGTTGTGGGGCCCACAGCAAGCAGCCTTGGCCACTTGGACTGCAGAGGTCGTTCCGACAACAACTTCCGGGGCAAGCACCGATGCAACAAGATCCAAGCCCGTGCCGACACTGAGGTATGTCACCATCCTGATAGAGGCGGCAGTGACGACCGTGTGGGTAAGCCTGACTTCCATGGCCCTGGCCATGACTTGGGGACTCGGATTAGCCCTAGCACGTTGCTACGGATCCCGACCCGTCCGCTGGATGGCCATGAGTTACATCGAAGTGTTCCGCGGCACGCCCCTGTTGCTGCAATTGTACTTCATCTATTTCGGACTGGCCCAGCAATGGGGTTGGAAACTCTCAGCCGGGGCCGCGGCCGTACTAACACTCGGGCTCAACTACGCCGCCAACGAAGCCGAGAACTTTCGGGCCGGACTCGAGGCCATTCCCCGCGGCCAGACCGAGGCAGCCCTCGCCCTGGGCTTGTCACCCGTCATGACACTGCGACGCATCCTCTTGCCCCAGGCCCTGCGCATCAGCCTCCCCGGCATCACCAACGACCTCATCGCCCTCTTCAAAGATTCCTCCATTGTTTCGGTGATCGGCCTAGTCGAACTCACCAAAGAATTCCTCATCCGCTCGCTGGATGCGGGCGACTACATCGGCTTAGGAATCCTCACCGCAGCGATCTACCTGATCATGGGCCATACCGCTTCGCTGGCAGCCCGGACCCTCGAACGGAGGTTGCGGACATGATCGAGATCGTAGGCCTCCGAAAGCGCTTCGGCCCGGTGACGGTGCTGGATGGCATCGACCATCAACAGGCCGCCGGGGAAGTAGTGGCTTTGATCGGGCCGAGTGGTTGCGGCAAGAGCACCCTGCTCCGCTGTCTCAATTGGTTAGAAACACCCGATGCGGGATCGCTGCGCCTGGGGGATGTTCGCATCGAGGCGGGCACTCCTGAGGCGGCCGACCGGCGGCTGCGTCAGCAATTGCGAAGACGGACAGGGATGATCTTCCAGCAGTTCCATTTGTTCCCCCACCGAACGGCCCTCGAGAACGTGATGGAAGCCCCGATTCACGTGGACCGCCTGCCGCGTTCCGAGGCGCACGCGCTGGCGATGGGTCTGCTTTCGAAGGTAGGCCTGGCCGATCGGGCCCACCACTTGCCCGCACAACTTTCCGGCGGCCAACAGCAACGCGTGGCCATCGCACGGGCTCTGGCGATGAAACCGCAGGTCCTCCTGTGCGACGAGCCCACCAGCGCCCTAGATCCGGAACTGCGCGGCGAGGTTTTGACGGTGCTGCAAACCCTGGCGGCCGAGGGCATGACCCTGCTGCTCGTCACCCACGAACTGGCCTTTGCTCGAGACATCGCCCACCGGGTCGTCTTCCTTGAAGGTGGCCGCGTCGTGGAATCAGGGCCGACACGGGCGGTGCTGGATCAACCCCAGCATCCGCGCCTTCAGGAGTTCCTCGGGAAACATCGGGCGAGGCCCCTGTAAAACCCCTGCGGCCGGGAGCGCTTCTTCGAGTCAGACCATCAACGACAGCACCCCGTTCCCGTCAACTCCGCTAGACCTTCGGGGCCGAAATGAGCGCGAGGCGACCGTCCTGGCAACCGGCGACCACTTGGGTATCTCCCGGCAACCATCCGAGGGCCGTCACAGCACCGGCCAAGGCGGTGGCCCGCAGCGGCTGGGAAGATTTGCCCGCATTCCAAAATAACACCCGCCCCGCCTGGCAGCCACTGGCCAACAGATGCCCCGTCTTCTGGTAGGCGAGGCTCGAAACCCGGGCCGGATGCCCTTCCAAAATCCGAGGCGTGGAACCGGCCGGCCCCTTGCCACTACAATCCCACACCATGAGTTCCTGACCACCATCGGTGGCGAGGTAGCGGCCCGAATGATGCCAGGCCAAGCTTCGCACCTTGGCGTCGTAACCCGACATGGCCAGTTCTTCCCCTTCACGGAACGGCAGCGGCCAAATCTGAACGCTGTTCTCTTGAGTGCCGGCCACTACCCAGCGCCCATCCGGCGAAATCGCCAGCGAAACCAGACTCGTCTTCCACGGCAACTCCGCCGTCACGCGGCCGGTTTCCGAGTCATACACACTCACTCCGCCATAGCAGGCGACGCCCAACGATCGACCGTCAGCCGACCATGCCAAGGCCGCCACCGTGCTGCGATGTCCGCCGACGGTGTGAGTCCAGCCGGCCCCACTGGCCCGCCCAATGCACACCGTCTTGCCGGAAGCGGCGGCCAACCGATCTCCTGAGGGAGAACCCGCGAGCTGCTCCACCCAGGCCGAGGGCATAGGCAAAGACTCGACTTGAGTTCCAGCCACCGGATCCCAGAACCGGACTTGCCCATTCTGACCCGCGGTTGCGAAGCAGGAGGCCGAAGAATTCCAGACGAGCCGAAACCCTCCTCCCTCATGGGCCTGAAAGGCGTGAATACGGCGTCCCGATGAGGCCTCAACCACCCAGGCCGAACCCTCGGTTCCCAAAGCCGCGATAAGACTCCCATCCGGCGAGCCCCCTAGGGCGGCGATGGGTTCAGAAAGATCGAGAACCCACTCAGCGGGTCGAAGCGGAGCATTCATCACAGATCAAAGACAGCGGCGACAATCCATCCACTCAAGCCAGGCAGCGCCGGAACCCCGCGTTCAACGCCTCGCGGTCCAAGTTGCGTCCGATGAAGACCAACTGACTCTTGCGCTGCTGTTCATCCTTCCAGGGGCGATCGGGCTTGCCCTCGAAGAGCATGTGAACACCTTGGAACACGAAGCGATTGGCCTGTCCCTTGATGTTGAGGATGCCCTTCATGCGAAAGATATCCTGCCCCTTGGTTTGAAGGAGTTCGCTCAGCCACGCGTTGAGTTTTTTGGCGTCGAGTTCACGACGCTCTTCAATGCCCACGCTGGAGACGGTCTCGTCGTGAGTGTGGGTGTGACCATGACCGCCGTGCTCGTGAACATGAGTAGGCTCAACAGTCTTACCCTCCCGCTCCACGCGCCCTTTGAACTCCTCCAACCCATGTTGAGTGAAGAGGGCATAATTGCCGTGGGTCGGAATGCGCAACGTCGCCGTGATACCATCCTCGCCGAGAATTAATTTGTAGAGCGTCTTACCCGGCTTAATCACTCCACCCATGCGAACCGCCGTTCCGATGCCACTAAAGACTCCTTCGGCGATTTCTTCGGCATGGTGCAATGCATCGTGCAGCCCACCCCCACACTCCTCGCCGTGATCGTGGTCGTGGTCATGACCGTGGTCGTGACTGTGGTCGTGATCATGACCGTGGTCGTCCTTCGCGTGCGCGTCACCGTGATCATGGTCAGCATGGGAATGACCGTGGTCGTGGCCGGCGGCGTGGTCGTGGCTGTGACCGTGATCGGCGTCAGAATGATCGTGCTCGTGGCTATGGGTATCCAATTGGAGCAACACAGCGCCCATCACGGCATCCGGGCCAGCATCGAGCCGCAGAGAGTAATCGCCCGCATCGAGATGAAGGGTACCGCTCCATTCGAACGGCAGTGCCTTCTCCAGAAAATCACCATCCAAGGTGAGCTTGTGGCTCAGATCGAAGGCGTGCAGGTGGATCACCTGATCAACCGACAAATTGGATTGCTCGGCATGCAGTAGCTTGGCGACCGGGTTAATGGCTCGAACTTGGCGCTCGAGATGGGCCAACTCGTCCGCCGTGACGAGGTCGGTCTTGTTGAGGATGATGCGGTCGGCGAAAGCGATTTGCGCCTTGGCCTCGGGTGCATCGTGGAGATGAAGAGAAATGTGCTTGGCATCCACCAGCGTCACGATGCCGTCGAGGCGGAAGCTCTCCTTGATTTCCTCATCGCTGAAGAAGGTCTGAGCGACCGGGCCGGGATCGGCCAGGCCGGTCGTTTCCACCAGCACATAGTCGAACTTATTCCGGCGCTTCATGAGCTGACCGAGGATGCGGATGAGATCGCCGCGCACAGTGCAACAAAGGCACCCATTATTCATCTCGAAGATCTCTTCGTCGGCCTGAATCACCAATTCGTTGTCGATACCGATCTCACCAAACTCGTTCTCGATGACCGCAATCCGCTTACCGTGGTTGGCTGTCAGGATGCGGTTCAACAGGGTGGTCTTGCCGGCGCCGAGAAAGCCCGTGAGGACAGTCACCGGAATGCGCGTGTCGTTTTGTTCGGCCATAGAGTTCCACCATCTTGATGGAAGGTTCTCCCCATGGCAAATCCGGCGGTGGCCCCTTTGGCAAGTCTTCCGCCGACACGTTCCAGAGGCAGCAGCTAGATCGATCCCAAACCCGCAGCGCAGCGGGATCGGGCCGAAGCGAGCATTGGAACGTCCACCACCTACTCCCCTCGCGCCTTCAGCGCGAAAGCCCAACTCATCCCCACGTTCCCTGCGAGCGCAGGACCGATCCCGCGGAGCCCACCCAAACCCGCAGCGCAGCGGGATCGGGCCGAAGCGAGCGTAGGAACGTCAACCACCTACCCCCCCTCGCGCCTTCAGCGCGAAAGCCCCACTCATCCCCACGTTCCCTGCGTGCGCAGGACCGATCCCGCGAAGCCCACCCATAAACCCGCAGCGCAGCGGGACCGGGCCGGAGCGAGCGTTGGAACGTCCACCACCTACTCCCCTCGCGCCTTCAGCGCGAAAGCCCAACTCATCCCCACGTTCCCTGCGAACGCAGGACCGATCCCGCGGAGCCCACCCACAAACTCACCCTCCGATGTTGGCCTTTTAAAAAATAGTAAAGACTGGAACCTTTTGTGTAAATAGGTGGGACCGACCCCGGCCGATCCAGCGGAGCCCACGGTCACTTGCCACCGGGCTTCGGGGGCAACATGCCCAGGATGTCCTGCTGCTTGAGGTACCACTCACGCAAAGTCCGCGAGAGCATCGAGTCCTTGAAGTCTTTGAAGTTGGCGATGTTCAAGGCCCCATCGATGTCGTCTTTCAGGGACTTGTTGAGGTCCCCCTTGGCGTCGGTAGCCCAACCGCGATAGGTGCCGGTCTTATCGTTGAGCATCTTGGCTGCGGCCATGCGAACCTCGGGCTCATAACGGAAATCAACGACCTCCACGAGGCTCTTGTCGACCTTGCCCTTGAGGCGCTTGGACTCGTCCTTGGCGGTGAGAACTAGGCGAGCCGTGTCGATGATGCGCTGCTCGAGTTTGGCAGTGATATCAGCGTCTTCGAGATTCTCCTGGGCGACGATACCGAGGTCGCGGGAAGAGTTCTCGAGGCGAGCGCAGACCTGCTTGACCAACTCCTTCTCGAACTCTCGAAAAAACTTCTCACCACGCTTCAGGATGAGCTCCTTCTCGGCGGCACTGAAGGCATACTTCTTTTCATCCAGACCCACGAAGTTGGTGTAGGCCGGCGCATCGAGGAGCTTGCGGAGGCGACCCATCAAGTTGGTTTCACCCACCTTGTCGGCAGTCGGAATTCCCTTCGACGGATCC
>JAPLUH010000128.1 GCA_026397675.1 Verrucomicrobiota bacterium | reverse complement strand
AGTAGGTCACGGGATTGGCCGGATCGATTTTGCGCAGGGCCTCCAATTGGCGACTGGCTTCCGGAATTCGCCCGGAGCGCAGGTAGAGTTCGGCCAAACGCGAAAGGGCTGCGGGATTGCGGGGTGCTCTTTCTTGGAGTTCCCGGAGCACCGCCTCGGATTGATCGGCTTGACCGAACTGCACATAGCGGTCGGCCAGACGGAGCGAAATGCCAGGATCCTCGGGCTTCAACGCACGAACCTGGGCGAGGACTTCGAGAGCGGCAGCCTGAGTCTGAGATTTTAACCGAGCGTCCGCGACACCGATAACCCGATAGAGATCGACAATCTCCAAGAGCGGACCTGGTTCCGCAGCAAAACTATTTCGAGCTCGAGCCAATAACGGCAACGCCTCCGAGGTCCGACGGTCTTCAGCCAAGATGCGGACCACGGCCTGGTAAACAGCCACGATCACCGGAGGACGCTCGGCTGCCCTCAAATACGCTTTCAGGGCATCGGCGGGACGACCGGCTTGCGTGAGGGCCACGCCGTGGAGGGCATGGAGTTCACCTGGGGTATCCGAACGTGCCGAGACCCGATCGAGCAACTTCAGCGCACGATCCATCTTCCCCTGCTGCAAAAGTCGGCGGGCGACATCCGCCACCAATTCATGGTTGGAGAGATCGTTTTCGGTGACCCGCTCGAAGTAACGCAGGAGCCCCTCCGAATCCCCGTTCATGCCGCGGACTAAACCCGCCGCGAATGCCGCATGAGCCTCCGCGCGTCGCTCCCAATCGGCGGCAGCGGCCGCAGAACGCTTTGCCGACGGAGCGCCCGCGAGCTTGCCCAAACCGGGCGTTCGGCACCCAGCAACTGCCATGGCCAAAACCATGACCAAAACCGGGATCGGCCTGAAGCGGTGCGCCCGGAACGGACCCAAACGGGTAGAAACAGTCATACTCAGCCCAAAAATCACCTACCTTAAAAGACGACGCGGCCCGGTCGTTTAAAACCAAGGCCGCGCTCTGAAAAGCGGAATGTTGGGAGAAACGGCCTAAACGGACGCGTTACTTCTGCCAAGTACGCTTCTTATGCCGGTTCTGCCGAAGCTTCTTCCGGCGCTTATGTTTATTAATCTTCGCTTTGCGACGTTTCTTGAGTGAACCCATATCAGTGTCGGTCTTGAGTCGTCGTTGTCAGTAAACCACCTTGTTCAGCGGATATTCGATGATGCCTTCGGCTCCGAAAGCCTTCAGTCGAGGAATCAGCTCACGAACCACCGGTTCGTCGATGATAGTTTCCACGGCTACCCAGCCCGACTGACTCAAGCCTGAGACAGTAGGATTACGGAGCGAGGGCAAGCTTTGCAACAGGTTTGGCAAGTCCTTCTCTCGGATGTTCATTTTAAGACCCACCTTGATCTCGGCCTCGATGGCACCTTTGAGCAGCAATGCGATGGTCTCGATCTTCGAGCGGATCCACGGATCCTTCCAGGCCGTCTTGTTGGCCACTAGGCGTGGCGTGGAGACCATCAACGTATCGACGATGCGTAGTTTGTTGGCCCGCAGCGACGACCCGGTCTCGGTGACATCGACAATCGCGTCGACCAACTCACGGGCCTTCACCTCAGTGGCGCCCCAGGAGAATTCAACCTCGGCTTTAACCCCGTGCTTGCGGAGCCAGCGGCGCGTCATGCCCACCACTTCAGTGGCGATGCGCTTGCCCTCGAGGTCCTTCACCGTTCGGATCTCCGATTCCTCGGGCACGGCCAACACCCAGCGAGTGGGCTGACGCGTGGCCTTGCTGAAGACGAATTCGCCCACCTCGTGAACATCTCCGGCCACGCCGTTCTCGTGGATCCAATCCACACCGGTCAGACCGGCATCTAAATAGCCGAGTGCCACGTAGCGTCCAATTTCCTGGGCGCGGATCAGGCGGATCTGCAGCTCAGGATCATCGACGTAGGGCTCGTAGCTCCGGCTGGACACGGTGATGTTCCACCCGGCTTTGGCAAATTTCTCGAGGGTGGCCTCCTGCAGCGAACCCTTGGGTAACCCGAGCTTGAGCTTGGGTGCGGGCGCTACGGATGCGGATGCGGTGGCTTTGGTCTTGCTCATCGTTGGCAAACTCCTGGGATTCAACCGAATTTGGCAATCCTCCCCGAACCGCCGCCGGTTGTGCTCCACAGGATCATATGGAACTGCCAGAGAACGAGCCAAGGAGCGACAGATTTCTGCGTCGATCGCTTGCGAAGCCCCTCCAACTCGACAGGCCCGCAGCAGACTGTAGGATGACCTCACACGTGAACCGGATACTCTCAACCCTTCTCGCACTGGGTCTCCTCTTGGAACATTCCCCGCTCAGCGTCCTGGCTGACGATGCTCTGCCTAAGGGCATGGAAACACTGGATTTTCGGAAGGTGGTTCGATCGGCGAAGGATCGAGTTTTCCCCTCGGTGGTCTTCATCAAGTGCGTCCGTGAAGACATGCAAGGAGGCAAGCGCCAAGCCCAAGAGGTAGCCGGTTCCGGCGTGCTCATTTCAGCCGATGGCGAATTGCTCTCCAACTGGCATGTGGTGGACAAGGCGACCGAGGTTCGCTGCCTGCTCTCCGATGGTCAGGCTTTCAAGGCGAAGGTTCTCGGCTCTGATAAAGACACCGATGTTGCCCTCCTGAAATTGGAGCGGCCCGCCGATGCTCCTCCCCTGCCCTTCGCGCGGTTGGGCGTCTCGACCAACTTGGTGGAGGGCGACTTTGTCATGGCCATGGGGGCTCCTTTCGGACTCTCCCGCTCGGTGTCGATTGGTATCATTTCCTGCACCCACCGCTACCTACCCGGATCGAGTGAATACAGTTCTTGGCTCCAGACCGACGCATCGATCAACCCGGGCAACTCCGGCGGCCCGCTGGTCAACACGCTCGGCGAGGTGGTCGGACTCAATACTCGAGGGATGATGGGCGGCGGGGGCGATCTCGGATTCACTGTGCCCATCGAGGTGGCCCGAGTGGTTGCGGATCAAATCCGGGAACACGGCAAGATGGACTGGAGCTGGACGGGCCTCCAACTGCAGCCCCTGAAGGACTTCAACCGGAACGTCTACTTTCCCGAGAATGAAGGCGTCATGGTGGCGGAAACCGATCCAGAAAGCCCTGCCCGACGCGCCGGGATTCAGACCGGAGACCGCATCGTGAAAATCAACGGCGCGGAGGTCACCGGGCTCACGGTTGAAGACTTGCCGGGAGTGCGACAACGGATCGGCCTCTTGCCCAAGGGCAAACCCGCGGAATTGGAGTTTGTCCGCAAGGGACAGACGCAGACCGTCTCGATGACCCCTCGCGCCAAAGGCAAGGTGGAAGGCGAAGAGATCGAGTGCCGCCGCTGGGACTTCACCGTCAAGGCCATCAACCAATTCGACAACCCGGACCTCTTCTTCCACCGCAATCAGGGTGTTTTCATTTACGGCGTGAAGTTCCCGGGCAACGCCGCTCAGGCCGGCCTGTCACAGCAGGACATCCTGCTCAAGATCGACGGCAAGGAAGTCACGACGCCCGCCGACGTGAAGGCCATCCACGCTGAGGCCCTCCGCAACGTGGCCGAGAAGCACCGGATCATCGTGGTGCTGCTCCGAAACGGGGAACAGCGCCAGCTCGTCCTCGATTTCAGCCGTCAGCACGACAAGGAATAGGCGGCCGCAGTGGGTAAAACCCACAACGGCCGACCCTGTTCCGCACCCCGGTTCTAGGAACCGCTCAGTGCTTGGGCTGAGGATTGCGCCACTCGTGACCGCTCTTGGCCAGCAAGTCGTCGGCCGCTGCCGGACCCCAGGTGCCCGCCGCGTAGAATTCGCGATTGGTCAAGGGCTTGCCCACCCACGCACTGCGGATGGCATCCACGATCTTCCAAGCCGTCTCAACCTCATCGCGACGGATGAACAGCGTGGCGTCTCCCGCCATCGACTCGAGCAACAACCGCTCGTAAGCCTCCGGGGTGTAGGCCCCGAATTCGGTGTCGTAGCTGAAGTGCATCCGGACGGGCCGCAACTCGGCCGCGCCACCAGGCACCTTGCCGTTGAAGCGCAGGGTCATGCCCTCATTGGGCTGGAGTCGGAGCGTCAGGGAATTGGCATCGAGCTCATCCTTCGCCGCGAACAAGATGTTGGGCGCACTCTTGAACTGGACGCGAATCTCACTCGCGCTGAGGGGCAGATTCTTGCCGGT
>JAPLUH010000534.1 GCA_026397675.1 Verrucomicrobiota bacterium | reverse complement strand
GCGAGCGTTTTGACGTGCTCAAGAAAGGTGCTAAAGCGGCCAATGACTTTGCGTCGGTTGAGTTCCTCAGCAACGGCGTGAAATTCTTCGATTCCCAAGCCCGTTTCTTGGGCGCGGCCGGCCCAAAGATCCACCGACAATTCTTGAGACGTGAACTCCCGTTTCAGCGCCGTGAGCACCTTCCATTCGGTGTCGTCGAGTTGGGTCACTTGGACTGCAAGTGATTCAGCAGGCTCATCGGCCCGGGCACCCGGCTCCATGCCGCGCCGCCTCACATGGCCCACGCCTAGAGCAAAGAGCATCTTAGCGGGCATGAGGCGGTGGTGTTCAGCCCCAATGGTTCGCGCCAAGAAGGCTGCGTGTTTTTCGAGCGAATACCCCTGGGGCACTTTGAGTGTCGTCCACAGCTTGTAATTGGAACCGGGAGTCGCCGCATCGGTGGAACGCAACACGACATGCCCACTAAAAGGGTCGCTTTGGAACAGGTGCTCGAAGGCGCTATCGAGCCGCTCGGCGGGCACCTGCCAGGCGCACAGGGCTCCCTCGGCGAGGCTTGTGGCCAGCAGCGTTTGACGAATCCGGCGAATGACACCGGCGGCGAGCATCGCCCGCAGGCGCTCGAGAACTATGCCCGTGGGCAGGTCGGCCAATCGGGCGATTTCGCCGATCGGGTCGCGCGGGTACCCTTGGAGGCGGTCTTCGCTGACGGCCAGAATGCGGGCGTTGATCG
This sequence comes from Verrucomicrobiota bacterium, assembly GCA_026397675.1. Classification (GTDB taxonomy): domain Bacteria; phylum Verrucomicrobiota; class Verrucomicrobiia; order Limisphaerales; family UBA9464; genus SXXZ01. Next base: position 8,003 of record JAPLUH010000534.1, on the reverse strand, counting down.
GGTCGGTCGTGTCGATGGGAATCACCCCAGAAACGGAGTTGTCTTGGGAACTCATACCTTCCGTTTCGGGTACAACTTGGCCACCAGGTCGGCGTACCCGTTCAAGTACTGGGTGGGGATCCGCTCGCCGGTGTCGACCACGCGCTCGGAAGCTTGACTCCAGCGAGGGTGTGGCACCTGGGGGTCTACGTTGGATTCGAAGGGATATTCTTGGGCGTTGAGCGTCTCCCAAAGGGTGGACGGTTGTTTGGCCGTGAACTCGATACGGACAATGCTCTTAATGCTCTTGTAACCGTATTTCCAGGGCACCACCAACCGCACAGGGGCTCCGTTTTGTTTGGGCAGGGGCTTTCCGTAGAGTCCGGTGGCCACCATCGTGAGCGGGTGCAGGGCCTCGTCCATCCTCAAGCCCTCGGTGTAGGGCCAGGGGTAGTCGGGGAGTCGTGCCACCCCGGGCATTTCTTCGGGCCGCAGCACCGTGGTGAACGCGACAAACTTGGCCTCCGCTTTGGGCTTGGCCTTGGCGATAAGCTGGGCGAGGGGGAATCCATTCCAGGGCACCACCATTGACCAGGCCTCGACGCAGCGAAACCGATACACACGCTCCTCGTGAGGAAATCCTTGGAGCAAGTCGTTTAGCCCCAATTTCAGAGGATTCTCGCACAGGCCATTGACCTCGAGTGTCCACGGGTCGGTGCGGAAGCGGCTCGCCAAATCCCGTACTCGCGTCTTGGTAGTGCTGAATTCGTAGAAATTATTGTAGTGGGTGGCTGCCTCTTCGTCGGAAAGCCGAAGAGTGGGATTGAAGTCGGGATTGCGTTTTCCGGCTGAGAACGCCGTGGCCTTGGCCAGATTGGTTGATTGTGCCAATGCCGGCAGGCCAACGGACAGACCGCCGCCGATGAACCCCATGGCGCGCAGAAAATCACGTCGCCGATGGTAAACCGATTCCGGGGTGACGGCGCTGTCGGGCAAATGCCACGGAGGGCGTACAATCACATTGGGCATGGGAGTAAGAATGGCGGCTGAACGGCGTTCTGCACTTTTTTTCTCAGGCACTGGGTCACCCGAGTTCATAGGGCTCAAGGAGGCGCTCACCGCACGGTTGGCGACCCAAATTCACCACGACCGGGATTCCATCCAGTCGGCAGACGTGGCAGTGGGGTTTGATAGAGAGACACTGTTCAAGACGCGCGGTCCGGTGGGACAGAGGCTGAGGTCGGCGGCATTCGGGCAAAAACAAGGGCCCCCAGCGCGGTCAGCAGGGCATTGATGAGCAGCAATTCAAAACCGAAGCGGTAGCCGTGGAACCATTGCACTGACTGATGATCCAAGACCGCACAGAGGGCGATGGCGCTGATGGCTATCCATGGCAGAGGTTTTCCCGAAATCCGGATCCGCGTGGCCAAGCCCAATGAAAACAGACCCAGCAGCGGGCCATAGGTGTAACTGGCCAGCTTGAGCACGAGGTCGATGACTGCGAACTGCGAGGCCAATGAGCGCAGAATTAACAGTGTGAGAAACAACACCCCGGCGAAGGCCGTGTGAACTCGCCTTCGGATGTGTCCCTGCGCCGCCTCGGACAGGTCCTGGCGCTGCTGGAACCCCAGGAAATCGACACAGAAACTGGTGGTGAGTGAGGTGAGTACCGAGTCGGCGCTGTTGAAGGTCGCCGCCGTGAGGCCCAGCACGAAGACCACTGCCGCCGGCGTGCCCAGGGATCCGAGGGCGATGCGGGGGAAGAGTTCGTCGCTGCGAGCCGGCAGGGGAATCCCGTGCATTTCGGCAAAGCGGAAGAGCAACGCACCGAGGACCAGAATAGCCACCGTGACGAGCACCATGGCCGGCGTGAAGAGCCACAAGTTCTTCTGGGCTTCCGGCAAGGTCCGGCACGAGAGCGTCTTCTGCATGTTGTTCTGATCGAGGCCGGTCATGACCACCGCGAGAGCGGCGCCACTGAGGAGTTGCTTCCAGAAAAAACTGGGAGATCGCCAGTCCCAATTGAAGACGGTGGTTTCCGGACCGCGCGACAAATTGAGCACCAGGTCCGACGGACTCCAGCCCAAGCCCATCATCAGGGCTCCGATGCTCAGAAGGACGCCGAGCACCAGAAATCCACTCTGGAAAAGGTCGGTCCACACCAACGTCTGGATTCCGCCCCGAAGCGTATAAATCAGGATGAGCAAGATGGCCGATCCGGCCGTCACCCAGAAAGGAACGCCCCAGCCCTGAAAGACGAACGTTTGGAAGACCGTAACGGCCAGGTAGAGCCGCGCGGCCGAACCCAGCAGACGGGACACGAGAAAAAATCCAGAGCCGGTCCGCTGCGCAGTCGTGTCAAAGCGCTGTCCGAGAAACTCGTAGATGGAGGTTAACCGGAGCCGGTAATACTGCGGCAAGAGGAGGGTGCCGATGAGGGCATAACCTACGCAGTATCCGAGGACTAATTGCAGGTAGCCGAAGTGGTCGGTTGCCACCTTCCCGGGTACCGAGATGTAACTGACACCCGAAAGCGTGTCTCCGATGAGACCCAGTGCGACCCATACCCACGGAGAGCGTCGATTCCCGGTGAAATATCCCGCGTTGTCGGCTTGGCGTCCGGTCCACCATGCGACCGTCAGCAGCGCGGCAAAATAAGCGCCTACACAGGTCAGGATCGTGGCTGGATGCACAGGACTGAGCCAAACACGGGCAGAGGGTCTGGGGCACGTGCAAAGTCGCGAGACATGTTGCCTTCGGAGTTGAAGCCTTGAGGTGGAAACAAGTATTAAAATAGCTGATTCAGATTTCTCACCTTTCCAAGGGGCGTGAGGCGCTGGTACCTATTTGGAATGCACTCTTTTCAGGTTATCCGGGATGTCCTGCAGACCACCAGTGCCAAGCAAATCGCCGGAGACATGGGCTTGTCGCTGTCGCTGATCTACAAGTGGGCCGAAAAGCCAGATCCGGAAGCTGCCACGGCATCGCACAATCCTCTGGATCGCATGGATCAGTTGCTGAAGAGCACCCGGGACCTGCGCCTGATCCACTGGTTGTGCCAACGGGCCGGCGGTTTTTTTATCCGCAATCCCAAGACCCATCACACACACCCGGAATACCTGATTCCGGCCACCAACGGAGTGGTCCAAGAGTTCGCCGATTTGTTGGCGGTCATCGCCAGCGCCGCTTCCGACAATCGCATCGACCCCGCCGAGGCCATCAAAATCCGGGCTCGCTGGGAAGAGTTGAAACGCTCCACCGAGACCTTCGTTGCGTGTTGCGAGGCGGGCAATTTCCAAGCCCTCGAGAAGAACTCCCAGCAATAGTGAACTAGCGAGGAGGCGCCCTACGGACTTCGGTCCGGTGACTCGTATCGTGGCAAGACACCGGGACACTCCGGACCGTCACCGGAGCTTCAAATAAGGCTCAATCTAGGCCGCACAGAGGAAGCTGACGCTCTTCGTCATCATCGGCGGCGTCGGGAGCGTTCGAGGTTTCTACCGCAGGAGCGCGTGTCGGGGCTGGTCGAGAAGTCAGCGGTTTCTCCAGCAGGTTCCGTTGCCAGGGCATCAAGCATTCCCACGCATCCGGATCGTTGCGACCGAGCGCATACAGGGTGGCCTTGGAAGCGATGAGGGTCGGATCGATACCCAGCTCACGGGCGTGGGTGTCACGGACCTGGGCCAGTCTGTCGGAGACATCCAGCTCAGCCCGTGTCATCCGGCGCGAATGCACGCGGATCGGGCGGGGGAGTCGATCTTCGGGCACTTCCAATCCGCGCTGAATTGCATCGAGCAATCCGCCTCGCCGCTTGGAGGTGAGGAAGTGGGGAAGATTAAGACCTCGAGTCGTGCGAGTCTCAGAGGCCGTCGCGGACAATTCGGCCAACTGCTCATGCTTGAGAATGAAGAATGGGGGGCGACCCGTGCGCAGAGCGTCCTTCTCGCGCCAATGCCACAGTTCGCGCAGGACTGCCAATCCCAGAGCATCGAGCTTATCGTGTCCCTTTGTGCGCCAGATGGCGTCGTCATCGATGCGCTCGGGTTGACAGCAGTCGCGGATTAATCGCTCACAAATTTGTTGATGCCAGTCGAGGCGGTCCAAGGACTCCAACCGGCGTAGCAGAGACTGCTGTAGGGGGAATAAGTGCCGCACATCGTTCAGCGCGTAATCCACCATGGCCGGCGTCAAGGGGCGGCGTCCCCAGTTGGCCTTTTGCGAACCCTTTTCCAGGGTGATGCCGAGGTGTGTATTGAGGGCATCGTTGAGGCCGAAGCGGGCTTCACCCACCAAGCGAGCGGCGATCATCGTATCGAAAATGCGGGCGGGCTTGAAGTGATGTCCCCGGAAGAGCAGGCGAAGGTCGTAGTCAGCAGCGTGGAAGATGATGGAATGCTGATCCATGGCCTCCCACAGGGGTTCGAGGTGGAGGTCCGACAACGGATCCACAAGGTACTCACTGCCCGGCACACCGACCTGAAGCAGGCACAGTTTTTCCGGGTAAGCGTGCAGAGAGTCGGCCTCGGTATCTAGAGCGACCCATTCTGACTCGCGTACTCGGCACGCGAGTTCCCGCAGTTCGGCAGTGGTGCTGATCACAGGTTGTTAATTTGGCCGATGGGGAAACCGAGGTGAAGCCGCAATTATACCGGAATCAATATCGTTCCCGCCCGGCAGACCTCGGGGTGAGGGGCTATTATCGGAAAATCGAGACGTTGACGGAGGCGAATCAACGCTGTGGAACTGGCACCCAGTTGCTTCGGGAACTCTAGGTTTCCGAGTTCGTCGCGGAGGAGCCACCCGCCTGAAATCGACGAAAGGCCTGCAATTCAGCGGGGTGATCCTTCCAATACCCCACCAAAGCCGTGAGTGCGGCCAACGTCTGGGGTGTCAGGTGGTGTTCGATGTCTTCCACCTCGCGCTCGACGGTTTCGGCGCCCAGTCCCAGCAAGGTCAAGAGTTCGGTAAGGGTGCGATGCCGATCCTTGATGTGGGCGGCGACGGCCGCTCCTTCAGCAGTCAGGGTGAAGCCCCGGTAGCGCTGGTAGTTAACGAAGCCGCGTTTGGCCAGACGTCGCACCATGTTGGACACGGTGGATGAACTCAGCCCCAGGGCCTCGGCCAGATCGCTCACCCGGGCATACCCGTTGCGCTCGACCAACTCCTGGATGCGCTCCAAATGATCCTCGGTCGATTCCGACCGGGACAACGTCTGGGTGGCGGTTTCCTTGAGACGACTCATGACACTCCGATCCTCCAATCGTTTAGTGACTCAACTGCCGGGTGGCTGCGCCCCGAAGGCGAGGATCCGGAGAGCCTGTCAGTTGTGTGATCCACGGGCTTCCAGGACGGCCGAAGGCCTGATGCAGCCAGACGACTTCCAGTGCGGCACGTGGGTCTTTCTGGGTTTTGACCCAGGATGTGGCGCGTCCGAGCACCTCATTTGCATCGCGCTGGCGCAGCACCAGGCGAGACTGTTCCTGCTCCCAGCCATTGGCGGAAAGCGTCCGGTCTAAGAGGTCTTTCGTGGAAAGTTTCGTCAGATCGGGAGCGCGCCGATGCGGGGCCTTGCCGGAGGTGTTGGCGGTGACGCGCCAGATGCGCCCGTGCTCCTTGTCGCGGCGCGGATCGCGGAAATCGACCTCGCCGTGCTGGATAATAGGATTGCTCCAGTCAGCGATGTACAGGGCACCATCCGGCCCGAGGCGCAGGTCGATGGGGCGGAAGGTGACGTTGGTGGAGCGGAGCAAGTCGGGCTGCTCCTGAGTCTGGAACGACGAACCCGAATCCTTCACCGAGAAACGCACGATGCGGTGCGCGCGGAAATCGCAGGTGATGGCGTTCTCTTGCCACTCCTTCGGGAACGCAGGGCTATGGATCACTTCGAGGCTGGCGAACTTGGGATAATTGCCCGGGCTGATGCTATCGGCCTCGCGACGCATGTCCGAATAAGTGAAGTAGGTCGCACCATCGACCGCGTGGTAAATACCCTTGCCGCCGGCGCCGTCGGTGAAGAAGGAGTTGCCGTATTGATCCCAATGGTGACCCCACGGATTGCAACCGCCGCGGGTGAAGACCGACAGCGTCCAGGAGTCGGGATTGAAGCGCCAGATGCCGCCCGAATTCAATCGGCGCACCCCGTGAGCCGTTTCGATGTGGGTGTGCGTGTAAATCGACTGGTTCATGTAGAGGTGCCCGTCATAACCCCAGCGCAGCGTGTGGAGATTGTGATGGGTGTCCTCGGTACCGAAGCTCGACAAAGTGACCGTGCGGCGGTCGGCCTTGCCGTCGCCATCGGTGTCTTCCAGATGCAGAAGCTGATGACTGGCCGCCACGTAGCATCCGCCCTTTCCATCGGGGACCACGCCGGTGGGAATTAACAAGCCGTCGGCGAAGACCGTATGGCGGTCGGCCTTGCCGTCGCCGTCGGTGTCTTCCAACACCACCACAGAATCCACCGCCGGTTGACCGGGCTTGATTTGCGGATAGACCTCCGACGAAGCCACCCACAGGCGTCCCTGAGGGTCCCAGTTCATGTGGATGGGCTTGTGGAGGAGCGGGTTCTCAGCCCAGAGACTGACTTCCAATCCGTCGCCCGCGTCGAAGGTCGGGATGGGCTGCTTCGAAACACTGGCCCGCGAATCGGCGGCCGCGCTGGCTTGGGTTGCCTTCTTCGCCAGCAGAGCCCGCACTTAGGCGATCACCTTGGGGTCGGATTGTTCGGACGGACGGAGACCGGCGATCCGGGTGTCCCACTCGGCGATCATCGGATCGAACTGCGGAATCTCGACACCATTGCGCCCTTGCTCGTGCTTTCGGAAGCCGAAGAGGTAGGTCCAGTTGGCCGGGCGCCAGCGGTGGAAAAACAGCTCATTCTTGTGCTGGATGGCTGAGCGGAGCAGGGCGGTGTCGGTGCCCTTGGCCGGAGCCTGGATTCCGAGAAGTTCGGGTAGACGTTCAGCGAGCATGCGGTAGCCGGTATCATTCAGGATCACCGGGCTTTCGTAGGTGACCATGCGCAGCATCGAAATACGCCGCGTTGCCCCGAGAATGTCCACGACCGGGATGCCTGAAGACTTGCCCAGAGTACCCAGCGCCTCAGCGACCTCGATCAATGCCTTGGAGTGAGCCGAGTCGGGCCGCTCGCCCTGCTGCTGGATGGGTGTGAAAAAAACGAAACGCACGGGTTGGCCGCTGGCCTCCCGGATCCCGACCATCAATCGGCCGGTGTCGATGATGAACTTGGACAGATACGCCGCATGCGCTTCAGTTGAGGGCGTGTCCGACAGCTCGAGGGCTGCGGTCATGCCGTAGCTGAGGATAGCGACCGAAGGTTTGGCGATGGCGACCTGCTCCTGAACGCGCTTAAGCCAACCTTCCTCCGATTTGTTCCAATCAAAGCTGGCGCGGGCCTTGCCCATGGGGGTATCGCCGGCCCAGGAAAGGTTGCGGAAGGTGATACGACGGTCGGAGTACGACGCAGTCAGAGCGGTCTCTAAGTGGCCGTAATTGACCTCGCGCTCGAAAAAGGTGTCACCGATGAAAAGCACACGGTCTCCATCATTGAGGGAGAACCCGACTGGTTCGGCAGCAGACAATGGGGTGCCACCCTGGCTCAGACCTAAAATCAGCACGCATAGCCAGAGTTGGATTCGTTGACCGAGGAGCATGTGCAAAGGTGGCGGGAAACCGTCGATTCGGGGAAGCAGGAAAGAGAGGGGTATGACCGAATGCACAGCCTCCTTAAACGCGTTCCCATTCTTGAACCGCCCACTGAGCCGTTTCAACCCGATCGGTAGATTCTGTTCGGTCGCCCAGAGGTGAGCTTTCTTGATCCCTTCGGAGCGTTCCATGCACTCTCGAGGACTGATGACCGAGTTCTTCGACACGCACGCCCACCTGGATTTTCCGGACTATGCCGAGGATCTCGAGGCGGTGGTGCAGCGCGCCACGGCGGCGGGCATCACGCGAATTGTGACCATCGGAACCACGCTTGAGGGCAGCGCCCGGGCTGTGGCCATCGC
>JAPLUH010000116.1 GCA_026397675.1 Verrucomicrobiota bacterium | reverse complement strand
CGTATTCGGCGCTTGGATGAGGCGCTGAAGTTCTGCCCGTTGTTCAGGGGAAAGTTCGAACGGAATCTTCGGTCGGGCCATGTCCAAAAGATGGCATGGCCGGTTAATATTAGGAAAGACTTATTTGAGACACTGCACTAGGGGACTAGTGCGGGGCCAAGGATTGGCCCCTCGATGGCCCTTACATCAGTCGATAAATAACAGTCCCTAAATAACAAAAACGGCACCATAGGTGCCGTTTTTGTTGGGTTAGTCGAGCCTCAGTTGGGCCTCAGTTGGGCCTCAGTTACTCGAGCCTTTACGTGCGACGAGTTTTGAGGGCGAGCCTCCTGAACCTCTTGAAATCAAGACGTCTGCCCGTTGGGTTCGCGTTGGATTCGCGATGGGTTCGCGTTTGGTTTGGCGTTTCTATCTGCTCTGGCCGGTCTCAAATTCGTTTTGGAACAGAAATCTGGCTTTTGAGAGAAGGGAGGCAGTGAACTGCGCCGAACTGTTTCGAATGGTCCCGCTGGATTTTTAACCAAGCAGGGACCCGTCGAATGAATCAGGCCTTGGAAGCAGCAGCCTTGGAAGCGGCAGCTTTCGGAGCAGCAACCTTCGGAGCAGCAGCCTGGGGAGCGGTAGCCTTGGCTGTGGTGACCCGATTGAGATGCAACTGCAGGCGGGAGGCCTTGCGGCTGGCGGTCTCGCGCTTGAGCACACCACCCTTGGCGGCGCGGGCATAGGCAGAGGTCGCCACAGAGAGAGCCGCCTTGGCTTCGTCCAGCTTGCCGGCGGTTGCGAGCTCCAAAAACTTCTTTTCGAAGGTCTTCACGCTCGACTTGACGGACTGATTGCGAGCGGCCTTGCGGGCGTTGCTGCGGACGCGTTTCTCGGCTGACTTCGTATTCGGCATAATCGGTTCCTAGAAAAGACAAAGTTAATAAGGTGTCTCGGCCTGCCTTGTCAACGGGTTGTTTGGGTTGTTTGGCCTCAGATCCCGGAAGGGGGCTCGCCGCTGAAAGAATTGCCAGGAGCGGGGTCACCGATCGGGCACCGTGTCGGGCGACTTTTGGGCCCATTTGGGGCAAATTGAGAAGGATCTTAGCGTGGCAACCAAGGAGCCAGTTGAACCATTGCCTCTAGAAAAGTGGGTCGACCCTCACCGATAGCCGGGGCTTCTTGAGGCTCCTCCCAAGGAGTGCACGCCGAGTTACCGCCGGCCTCACCAATATTTTGGCGATCCGACAATTTATCAGGATCTACCGAAAGTTTGAAAGGTTGTCCGAGGCGGCTGCGAATCCATACACAGCCACCCGATATGGGGTGAGCCAACAACATCAATACTAACAAACAAATACCGTCATGAAGACCCTCCAAAACTCCATTATTCATCGTCTCACATTGGCAGCCCTCGTCTTGGGCGTGGCCGGCTCAATGGCCGCCGCCGAAGCCACCACGCCCGGGGCTGTTGTCAAAACCAACGAAACCCGCCGGATGTCTGCTCGCAAATCGACGTATCCGTTCCGAGGTGAGGTTGCTGCTGTGGAAGGGAAGTCCATTGTCTTGGCCAAGAAGTCCGGGACCCGGCCCATTGAGGTGGCCGACGACAGCCTGATCGAGCGGGACGGCGCGGCCATTCGGCTGGACGACGTCAAGCCGGGCGACTACCTGCGCGGCATGCTGCAGAAGACCGACTCGGGTGCTGAGACCCTGGTTCGAGCCAGCGCGGGCGGCAAGTATGACAAGCCGGTCGCCAAGGCCAGCAAGTCCACCGCCAAGCTAGACAAGGCTGAACGCTAACGCGTTACGGGTGCATTCAACGGGTCGGTGCCCAGGACTCGGGCACCGACCCGCTTCTCAAGATGCGGCGCGGTTTGGCGAGGCGGATTCGGCCAGTCGAGCGCGCAGTTCAGAGGCCTCTCGGCCGATGGCCGCGAGTTGTTCTGCCGAAAGTCTGGCCAGATTGCGGACTTGCAAGCTCATGCGGGGATTCTTGGCCAGGAGCGCTTTGTGCCGGACCAGGAAGTCCCAATACAACGTGGTGAACGGACAGGCCTTGGGGCCCGTGGCCTGGGCCGGGTCGAAGCGGCAGCCCTGGCAGTAGTTCGACATCCGTTGGATGTATTTTCCGGTGGCGATGTAGGGCTTCGAAGCCATCACGCACCCGTCTGCATACTGGGACATGCCCAGCGTGTTGGGCAGCTCGACCCATTCCACCGCGTCCACATAGACCGCCAAGTACCAACCGTGGACTTCCTTGGGGTGCACGCCCACCAGCAGCGAAAAAAGCCCAGTGACCATGAGTCGTTGGATGTGGTGCGCGTAGCCCAGATCGAGCGTTTGGCGGAGCGAGTGGCGCAGGCAGTTGAACTCGGTGTTGCCGGTCCAAAAAAACTGGGGCAGTGGTTGATGAGCCCCCAAGGCGTTCCGCTCGAAGTAGCCCGGCATCGAATGCCAATACACGCCCCGCACATATTCGCGCCATCCTAGGATTTGCCGGATAAACCCTTCGGCCGCTGGCAGGGGCACTCGACCGGAGCGGTAGGCGTTTTCGGTCGCGTCCAAGACTGTCCGTGGGTGCAGCAGCTTGAGATTGAGCACGGCGCTGAGGCGGGAGTGGTAGAGCCATGGTTCGCCCACCCACATGGCATCTTGCCAACGACCAAACTCCGGCAGTCGGTGAGCAATGAAATCCTCCAAGGTTGACTGGGCTTCGGCCGCGGTCAGGGGCCAGTCGAAGGCCGCCACGGAGCCGGGGTGGGAGCCGAATCGCTCCTGGACCATCGCCAAGACTTCCTGGGTCAACGCATCCGGGGGAAACCGGCGCGGCGCGGGCACGAAACCGGGGCCTTGTTTCCCAAAAGATTCCCGGTTTTCGGCGTCGTAGTTCCATTGGCCACCGGCCGGTTGATCCCCGTCCATCAGGAACCCGGTCCGTTGCCGCAGTTCGCGGTAGAAGAACTCCAGCCGCAGTTGCTTCCGGCCTCGGGCGTGAGTGGCGAAGTCCTCGGGGGAACTGAAAAAATGCTGATCGGGTCGGGTTACCCAGGCGATGCCCGCGGCTCGGGCGACTTCCTGCAGTTGATCCTTCAATCGCCACTCTCCGGGATCCACCGCATGGACTTCTGCCGGACGCAGTCGATCGAGCGTGAGGGCTAGTTGGCTTGCCAAGGTCTCCGCACCTTCGGCAAGCCCGAGGTCGGCGTTGTCACCGAAGCTCCACTGCGCACCCGAGACGTTGAGTTGCCGATAGGCCACGGGCCAACCCCGCTCGCGAAGCCGGTCCCGGAAATGGCGCATGGCCGCCAGAAACATCGAAATCCGGCACTGGGAGTTCCAAACGTGCGTGGCCTCGCCCGCCACCTCGGCCATCCAGATCCAGTCGTGCTCCGGATCGAAACCTTCGAACACCGTAGAATCGGCGTCCAACTGGTCTCCCAACACCACGATGAGGCGTCGGCACCGGGGGACTGGGTTGGTTGAAGTCGGTGGCATCATCCGCCGGTCTGGAAGTCGGTGGCGATGGCGACCGCCTCCTGCTCGTCGGCGACCTTGTTCAATTCCGTAGCCCGGTCCCGCAGTTTTTTCACCACATAGCGCCCCAGCGGCATGCGGAAGGGAGCCTGGCCGGAATGCACCATGGTCACGATGGCCTGAGCGGCTCGGGCCGGATCGCCCGGCTGTTTGCCGTCGATGACCTTGAGGAACTGGGCGAACTTGCCAGAACTGCGGTCGTAATCGGTCAATCGCTGGGGAACCGGCTCCAGCGAACGGCCGATGAAGTCGGTCCGGAAAGGGCCTGGCTCGACCAAGGTGACCCGAATGCCCAAGCCCAGCGTTTCGGCCCGAAGGCTTTCAGACAACGCCTCCACGGCCGCCTTGGCTGCGCCATACACTCCGAATCCGGCATAATTCGAAATGGCCGCTGCCGCGCTGAGGTTGACAATATGTCCAGACCGCTGAACTCGGAGCCGCGGCAAGACAGCCCGTATGACATTCAGTGTCCCGAAGAAGTTGGTCTCCATGCAGCGACGAATTTGGTCGGGCTGGCATTCCTCGATGGCCCCAATCAATCCGTAGCCGGCGTTATTGACCACCACATCCAAGGGGCCGAAGCGTTCGACGGCCGCATCGAGGGCGGCGTGGATCTGGTCTTCTTGCGTCACGTCCAGCGCGAGCGCGAGGGCCTGTTCCGGGACGACGGCTGCGAGAGGTTCGATGGTGGAAACATCCCGGGCCGTCAAGACGACGCGATCACCCGCCTGAAGGGCTGCCTCGGCGATGGCGCGACCGAACCCGGAAGAACAGCCGGTGATGAACCAGGTTCTATGGCTTGCAGAGGCAGTGGAACTCATATTGTTCGGGCACGCTAAACCCAGATCTTCGTCTCGCAAATCAGTCGGCCCCTTGCGGGAGCTACCTGCGGCATCCCGTGAATACAGATGCGCCGTCCTCATCGAGGGTTCCGCCGCTTGGATGCTCTGGAGTGCTTGCGGTTGTTCCGCGGCAGAGCCTAGCCTTTGCGCCATCGACGTGCCCCTGTTTCGCATCCATCCGAATCAATGGTCTGCATCGCTCCTGTGCGGTTTGGCATTGTTGGGCCTGGTCTCAGCGCAATTGTCCGCGGCCGATTTCTGGGTCGATCATGTCGA
>JAPLUH010000204.1 GCA_026397675.1 Verrucomicrobiota bacterium | reverse complement strand
CATCCAAAAGGCACGCCGACAGGCCAAGGGAACGTCGGCTGAGACCACGGTTGAGGAGCGTCTAGGATACTTCGAGCGCAACATCCTCCGGATGCAGTACGGAACCTTCCGAGCGGCCGGGTATTTCATTGGCTCAGGCGTTGTCGAGGCCGGCTGCAAGACGGTCATCGGCGGACGCTGCAAACAGTCCGGCATGCGGTGGTCCAAGCCAGGAGCCGAGAACATCCTGGCCTTGCGCTGCATTCATAGTAGCCGTCGCCTCGAGGAGTTTTGGAAACACCGCCTCGATACCCACGCCTCCCGAAACGACTCACTTCACCTGGCCGCCTGACGGCTGAATGAAGTTTCCTGTCGTACACCCTTCTGATTCCGGCAATTGCAACGGTACTTGCCGACAAGTCATCGGCGACGCACCGTTGAACTCCAGCAAACCATGAAACGCGTGCTCCTCTCCGTGATGTCCGCCGCCTTGGCGACAGTCCTCCTCTCCACACCCGCCTTAGCGGCCGAAAAGAAAGACAAGAAGTCCGACAAGGAGGTGTGGAAGCAACTCTTCGACGGCAAAGACACCTCCCAGTGGCGCGGCTACAAAGCGACCTCGTTCCCTGCCAAAGGTTGGCGTGTCGAAAACGGAACCCTGCGGCACGTGGCCGGCGAAGGCGGCGGCGACCTCATCACCCTCGACAAGTTCAGTGATTTCGAACTGCGCTTTGAATGGAAAGTCTCCCCCGGAGCCAACAGTGGCGTCATCTATCGCGTGACCGAAGACCACAACGCCTCCTACGAAACAGGCCCTGAATACCAAGTCCTCGACGACTCCAAGCACGGCGACGGCAAGAACCCCAAGACCAGCGCCGCCGCGCTCTATGCACTCATTGCGTGCAACGCCGAGAAAGAACTCAAGCCCGTGGGCGAATGGAACAAGTCCCGCATTGTGATCAAAGGCAATCATGCCGAGCACTGGCTCAACAAAAAGAAAGTCGTCGAGTACCAATGGGGCGGCTCCGAGACCCAGAAGCTCATCTCCGAATCCAAATTCAAGGGCATGCCCGGCTTCGGCAAAAATTCGAGCGGCCACATCTGCCTGCAAGATCACGGCGACGACGTTTGGTTCCGCAATATTAAGATTCGCACCTTCTGAGAATTCGCGGCCCGGCCGCGCAAAACTCCCCATCGCCCCTTTCTCACCCGAGTGAATCCCATCTATTGGGACTACAACGCCACCACGCCTCTGGACCCTCACGTCCGGCAGGCGATGGAACCGTACCTAGAGAACGTTTGGGGCAACCCCTCCAGCGTCCACGCCGTCGGACGCCGAGCCCGGGCGGCCCTCGACGAATTCCGCTACCGATTGGCAGGGGCCTGGAAATGCAGGCCTAGCGAAGTGATTTTCACCAGCGGCGGAACCGAATCCAACAACCTGGCCGTGTTAGGAACAGCCCGCCTCGGAGGGGCCCAGGGACGCCGCCACCTGGTGGCCTCGCCCGTGGAGCATCACGCAGTACTGCATGCGTTGAAACACCTCGAAACCCACGAAGGGTTCACCCTCACACTGTTGCCAGTCGATCACCACGGCCGCATCTCTCCCGAGGCCGTGGCCCAAGCCCTTCGCCCCAACACCGCACTCGTCTCCATCATGGCGGCCAACAACGAGACCGGCACCCTTCAACCTGTGGCCGAGATTGGGCGCTTGTGCCGCGAACGCGGCGTGATCTTCCACACCGACGCCGTCCAAGCCTTCGGAAAACTGCCCTTCGCGCGCATCGACCAATTCGAAGCCGACTTAGTATCCGTCTGCGCCCACAAATTCCACGGACCCAAAGGGGCCGGCGCGCTGTTCATCCGCTCTCCCCTGCTCCCACATCCCACGCAACATGGCGGAGCCCAAGAAAACGAACGACGCGGTGGCACTGAAAACCTGACCGCCGTAGCTGGTCTGGTAAGCGCCTTCGAAACCCTAGTTCTTAACCCGGTTTTCCCGACGGATTCATTGAGGGGCTGGACCGAACGCCTAGCCCAGACCGTGACTTCCCTTCCCGGCGTCGAACGCCACGGATGTCCAGAAAACCGCCTACCCAATACCCTGGCTTTCTCGGTCGAAGGCACTGACAGCATCTCCCTCTTGGCCAATCTGGATCTGGAGGGGGTCTACGCCTCCAGCGGCTCCGCGTGCACGGCCGGATCTGTCGAACCCAGCCATGTGCTCCGGGCTATGGGCGTGCCCGAGTCTCGCGCCAAAGCCCTAGTCCGTTTCTCGCTCGGCCGAGAATCCACCGAAGAGGAAGTGGCTCAGGTCGAACGTCTGCTGCCCGCCGTCATTGACCGTTGCCGGGGGTGACGCTGTTGGAATCTTGCACCCCAAGCGCCGATCCGGCCGCCGGCTTCGCAATCCAAGGCGACGGGTCCCCCACAAAGTCCGCCAGCATGACCGACTGCTGTGCCGCAGGAATGGGCAGGAACTTGCCGGTGGCCTCAGCATAAGCAACCCCGTCGGGCCCCAAGACCTCCCCGCGGGTCAGGAAGAGCCGCCCTCGACGATTGGCTGTCAGTTCGGCGCAGACCTTCAGAGGAACTCCGGGTGGCACCGACCGCAGGAACCGCACGTTCAACTCGGCTGCGAAGGCGAACGAGCGAGTATTCACACCAATGACCCAGGCCATCACCTCGTCCAACACCGTGGAGAGCAATCCGCCATGCACCACGCCAGTGAACCCGCAGTGTTCATCCCGGAACTGAACCAAAACCTCCACACAGCGACCATCACTCAGAAGGGTCAAGCCAAGCCCGACGGGATTTTCAATCCCACAGACAAAGCAACCCCGGGTGACGGGCAGGCTTTTCCAAGAGCCCTCTTTTTCAGCGCGCTCAGGAGGGCACATGACTGAGGGTCATTCCCAAGGCCAGCAGCGCGATCAAGCCAAAGTAGGCGATGCCGACGGTCCAATGTTGCTGAGGCTCGACTTCAAAGAAACGCCGCGACTCCTCATCCCGCGCCCGGAAGAGGGAGAACAATCGAGGCAAGCCCATGACCAGCACCATGAGTAGAATCGGGCTAATCCAGCCCCGCGTCATCGCCTCATAAACGAGGTAAGCGATCATCAGGGCGTAGCCCGCCACCCACAGCCAAGGAGACAGTGCAGTCACAATCCGGCCTCCATCCAAGAAACCAACCGGAGCCAGATTGAACAAGTTGAGCATAAAGCCCGAGTAGGCCAAGGCCGACCAAAAGGGATCGCCCGTGGCCACGTGAATCAAGTAGCAGATACCTGCGCCGATCGTTCCAAAAATAGGCCCACCGATGCCCACCACCGCCTCGATCCACGCATTCCGAGGGACGTCTTTGAGCGCGATGAAAGCACCCATGAAAGGAATGAAAACCGGCGCACCGACCCGGAGCCCCTGACTGCGGGCCGCCACCAAATGCCCCAATTCATGCACAAAGATGAGCACCACGAAACCCAGAGCAAACTTCCACCCCCACAAGAGGGCATAGGCTCCCACGCTCAGGATCATCGTTCCGCCCGTCTTGAGGAAGACCGGGAGGAACTTCAGGAACGGCATGAGAAGCAAGAGCTTCGAGCCGAACTGGGCCACAGTTGCCACCAGCAGAGCGATCGTGCCCCAGAACCCCTTCTTCTTCTTCGGGGGCGGTACCACCGTCACCGGAGACCGCGCTTGTCCGGAATATCCAGGCAGTAACGGCGGTTTTACGGCGGAGGATGGAGGTTCATCGTCCATAGTGCTGAACCCGACTCCAGTCCGAGGAAAACCGCAATCCAATTGCGGCATTCCGTGGCGGCATCGAACTCGAGAACCCGTTCAGGGAATGGCGGTCCGTGTCTGCGGACGTGGCGCTTTCGGAGAAATCGCCCTACCTCGGAGGTGCTTGGGTGAGGTGGGTTTTTCGGCCACTCAGAGGTCGCCCGAGGACCTTCTAACAACCCCCAGATGTGGCCCGAGGACCTCCGAGATAGGGAGCGATTTTCGAGTGGTCCGTGTCTGCGGCAGTCCAATCTCTGCGGAGGTCCGTGTCTGCGGACATGGCGCTTTCGGAGAAATCGCCCTATCTCGGAGGTGCTTGGGTGAGGTCGGTTTTTCGGCCACCCAGGGTTCAGCGGGGAGGGGAAGCCAGCATCGTCTCTTCGGCGGGGAACGGCGGCTTCCGGGGCGAAGTGAGGGCTTTTTCGACCAAACGACGCCAGGCGGCGCGATCGTTAGGACTCATGGCCTTCCAGCGCTCCGCCCTTCGCAGGAACTGCTCCCGCTCGGCAGGGCTCAGTGCTTCGAATTTCTGGAACCCGCGCACACACCGCTCTCGAGCATCCGGTGTCAGGGCGGCAAAGTCGCTCAAGGCCCGTTCCATTTGATTCCGCTCGGTTTGGGATAGAGTACCCAAGGCAGCCTGGCGCTCGTCGGCTGTGAGATCGAAGAACCGCGAAAAGGCGGCCGCCTTTCTGCTGCGTTCCGCCAAAGGCAGAGCCAACCATCTCTCCATCTGCTCCCGAGCCATCTGCTGGGCGGGCGGCGAAAGGGTGGCCATATAGGCTTCGACGCGCTGACGATCCGAGGACACCTCCGCTTGGCGGACAAACCACGACAGGCGTCGCTCACTTTCAAGGACATCGCGACGCTCGGCCTCGGGCAGTAAATCCCAGGCAGCCAGCCGCTCCTCGATCCAGGGAAGATCTTCCTCAGGCACCGCGGCCATGAGCGGACCTCGCTCCGTTGGGGGCATTGGCAGGAGGGTTCGCAAGGAATCCTGAAACTGAGCCAAACGCAGACGAATCTCACGCTCGTCCGGTCGGAGGGCTCCGAACTCCCGAAGCTTGGCCTCGATGAGCATTCGGGCCGCGGGCGTCTTTCGCGACAACAAGGTCTCCCGTTGTTCTAGGTTGGCAGCCAGGAGTTCCCGAAAACGGTCGGTGGGGGTCCGAACTTTGGGCACCGGAGGCAAGGTTGCCTGTTGAGGCAGGGGTGGACCCGATCGAACCTGGGGTGTTTTCGATATCCCCAAGGGATGCGGAACTGAAGGAGCCGCTTCCGTCTCCCGAATAGACGAACGACGAGCCGCTTGCTGAAGAAGCGCTTGCCCGGGATCGGATTGAGGAACCAGAGACTGCCCCAATACTAAAGGAACCCACACAGAAAGCCCCACCAGAAACCCCATTACCCCAAGACCTCCGCTTCGGAAGAGTCGACTGAAGGAGGCGTAGCCCATAGACACCCCAACGAGAACTTCCGTGGGCAACTGTAAAAGAATCTCTTGGAGCCGTCTCATGGAGCGTCTTCGCGGAGGGCCTGCATGAGCGTCACATCATCGGGGGCGGAGCGGGTCTCCAACAGTTGGACCGCCTCAAAATCCTGCAGGACAGCCACCCCCGGCATCGCGGCAGCGACCGACAACTCGGCAGCCGTTCGGGCCATCGTACCATGTCTGTGGACCTGAACCCGTTGCCAACCCCAGTTGAGGGGAATCGCCACGCAAACCAAGGCGACAGCAATAGGGATCGAGCGCGCCCAAATTCGACGGACTATGCCTGAAAAAAAACGAACCCCGTTCCAAACTCGGGCAATGCCCTCAGCCCACCATTTAGAAATCCGCGACTCCTGCTGAGGAGATTCTTGGATGTCGGAAAGGACTCGCGCTGTAAAGTTGGTGGAAACTCTCGGCTTGGGCTGGGAATCGAGAAGATGATTGAGCGCCAATTCCTCTTCTAGACGCCGCGCCTCTAACGGACGTTCCGATAGCTGTCGGCGCCATTGAGCGGCCTCGTCGGCCGACAAACGGCGTTGGGCCACCTCATCCAGCCAGTCTTGGTTCAGCGGAGAGTCCATTGAGAGGTTCTGTTTCAGTCAAAACCAGTCTTTCCGGAAAGTTGCGCTGGGAGCTTCCCATGAGGTTTATCCGGCAAACATCTCAATGACTGACAATCGGCAAACAACCCCTTAATCTATGGGTTGGTCGTACCGATTGCTTGCCAGATGCAACCCTTGCACACGGAAACAGTGGCTCCTCGTCCCGGCTCCGGCTGGTTGACTGGAGGGTTGGCCGTGCTGGATCCACAAGGGCGCATCCTCTCGGTCAACGAGCCCTTGGCCGAATGGCTGGAAGAGACCTCCGAGGGACTCATTGGGCGCGACTGGTCCCAAGTACTGAGCCAGCGCCGCCCGGAATGGGAACCAGGAATTCGGGCCTGGACCGAATCGACGGCCGAATTTCGAACCGAAGAACTACCAGGCCCTTCCGACCAGCCTGACGGTTGGATCCGCCTCACCGGGGGCCGCAGCCCCGGCGGACTTTTTGCTCACATCGAATCCTCGGTTCCCCCTCGACCTCGTCTGGAGGAGGAGTCTTGGCCCACAGCGGGTCGCGGCGGCGAGGCAAACCAGCGTCTGCGTCTCCGGTTGCTGCAGGCCGAGGCGCAAGTCGATAACCTGATGCGACGCTGGCCTGGGGTGATCTTCAATCAACGGATTGACATGTCCTTCCACTACGCCAGTTCGCGTCTGGAAGAACTCACCGGAGTCCCTCTCTCGGAGTTCCTTCACCGATCCGACGTGTTCTGGAATGTCATCCACGAGGCAGACATGCAGGAGGTCCAGAGCCACATCCGCCGCGTGATCCGCAGCGAGGTGGGCTTGAGCACCCATTTCCGTATCCGCGATGCGCGAACCGGACGCGTCTCCTACATCTTGGAGCGACGTCAAGCACTGCGCACCGAGAGCGGGCTTTTGCTTGGATTCGAAGGAACCTGGCTCGATGTCTCCCGGCAAACGATCGCGGAGCGACGGCTCAGTTCGGCCGCTTGGCGAGACACACTGGCCACCCTCACCATGGGCATGGCCCACGATTTCGGAAACATCCTCGCCGGCATCCACGCACTGGCCGAGACGTTGGAACCGGTCGAGGGCACCGATGAACCCCTTCGGGAAAGTCTGGATCTGATTAAGCGCAATGCCATGCAGGCGAGCGCATTGGTACGACGGGTCTTGAGCCTCCATCAGGGACGCATTGGCGAATACGGCTACTCCGACCTGAATGAACAAGTGAGTGATCTTTCCGAATTGGTTCGAAAGATACTCCCGCGACGCATCCGCTTCGAATCGGTGCTGGCCTCTCTGCCGCTGCCGGTCTACGTCGATAGCGTCGAACTGCGCCAAGTGTTCCTGAACCTGGTCATGAATGCGGCGGACGCCATGCCGCACAATGGGCAACTCTGGTGCTCGACCCATCGAATCACCGAGATAGAGCCGCTATCCCACCTGCAAGGAACCTTCCCCAGGCTGCCGGCTGTCTGCGTGAGCATCCGAGACAACGGCGTTGGAATCCCGGAACGCCATCTGGGGACCATCTTCGATCCATTCTTTACGACCAAGCCGGTGAACAAAGGGTCCGGACTCGGCCTCTACAACGCCCGACTCTTCGTCGAGAAACATCACGGAGCCATCTCCGTAGAATCAATAGAGGGTCAAGGAACCACCTTCCGACTGTGGCTACCCGAGGCGGACTTCACCGAACAGGAACGCGTTCAGGAGGGAGAAGATCGGCGGCGGCGCACCTTGCTGGTGGTGGGAGCGGCCGGTCGCTCCCTGGACACCACGGTTGATTTCCTGCGACGAGGCGGATTCTTCGTTGTTGCCGAGAGCCAGGAGAATCAGGTGCTCGAGATGTTGGATTCCCACGATTACGAGTTCGATGCGGTGCTAGTGCAGGTGGCCGCCGACACTTCGGATCGCATCGGGCAATTGCTCCGTGAAGTCCGCCAACGCAAACCCCCAGTGAAGTCTATCCTGCAAATCATTGGTAAGAATGAAGATGAAGTGCACAGCGCCTGGCTCAAAGATGCCACTCTCATCCTGCCTTCGGACCTTCAGGAGAGCGAGTTTCAGCGCCAGATCGATGAATTGTTCGACCCCTCCACCAGCCGATGAACTCTCCCCACGCCTTGTTTGAGCCCTCTCTCAAGCGAATCCTGGTCGTTGATGACGAGGAGATCGTTCGCATCGCCCTGCGGGAGACGCTGCGGCGGGAGCACTACGGAGTCACGGCCTGCTCATCCCCCGAGGAGGGTCTCGAGGTTCTCAAGACGGAGGCGTTCTCGGTCATCATCTCCGACTATCAAATGCCGGGGATGACCGGCCTGGATTTTCTGGCCCAAGCCAAGCAACTCCAACCCGACGCCACCCGCATCCTCATCACCGCTGTACTCAGCCTCGACACGGTCATCGAGGCCATTAACAAGGGAGAGATTTACCGCTTCGTGGTGAAGCCATGGATCCGGGAAGAACTTCTGGCAACGGTGCGCAATGCCATCCAACGGCATGACCTGATCGTGCGTAACACGGTCTTGCAAGCGACCACGCTAGTGATGAACGAGCAATTGGTGTCACTCAACAAGACGCTGGAATCCCGCGTCTCTGTCGAGGCCGATCACCGTCAGCGGCTCTCCGAGATGAACCAAGCGCTGCAACTCAATTTGCATCACTCGGTTCAGCTTTGCCTGAAGGTGCTGCAGTCGTTCTATCCCACCCTAGGCACCCAAGCCCGTCGGGTGCTCGGGCTGTGCCGAGCGATGGCTGACCTCCTGAAGCTCTCCGAGACCGACCGCCAGACGCTCGAGTTGGCCGCGTGGCTCCACGACATCGGGCTGGTGGGAACCTCCCGCGGACTCATCCGCAAGTGGATGCAACACTCCGAGGCGCTCAGTCCGACCGAGCAGACCATCATCGAGCAACATCCGATCCTCGGTGAGGAGTTGGTCGATTTTGCGGCGAACCTGAAGCACGTAGGCAGGGTCATCCGCGGACATCACGAGCAGTTTGATGGACGGGGTTATCCAGACCGACTCGCGGGCAAAGAAATTCCCTGTCTCGCACGGGTCCTTGCCGTGGCTGTGGCCTATGCCGAGCAGCAGGCACCTCACGCGGCGGCGGTCGAGACGCTCACCTTGGGGAGTGGCTGGCGCTTCGATCCCGAGGCGGTGCAAGTACTGCTCCGCGCCTTGCCCCACGCGTCACTGCCACGCCAGGAACGGGAAATTACCCTACTTGAACTCAAACCCGGCATGACGCTGGCGGCCGGAGTGAAGACCTTGTCCGGGATGCTTCTGGTACCGGAGGGCCAAGTCTTAAACGAAGCGCAGGTGGAGGCCATCCACAACCACCACCGCATGAAGGCGGTGAACCCCGTCTTTCTCGTCTTTAGAGACTGACATCACCGGAGGGGGGTGTGACTGAAGACCCGCAAACCGTAGTCACCCCGCCATTCAAGGGTTCGCCCTAGAGCTTACGGAGGCGGATGAACAGCCCAGGAGCGGCATTGGCGGGGAGCTGAATCGAAGTCGGGGCGTTGGTTCCCTCGGTCACCACTTCGGAAACACCCGGCACCGGAACCCACGTCCCACCTAGAACGGTCAATTGCTCAACCCGATAACGCCCACCGGCGATGCCGCTCAAGCGCAACCCCAATCCACCATCGGGACGCACCAATAACCCCAGGGTAGGCCCCGGCGATCCGACGATCGCATCGCGAACGATGACATCGAACTCCAACGGCGTGGAGACAACCCCATCGCTCACACCAATGCTCACCCGGTTGGTACTGGGTCCCTGAACCTCCGTCGGTCGCCAATTAACGACTCCGTTGGACACGGTCAATCCCCAGGGCCCGCTCAACAAACGGTAAGTCAGAGGTTGGGCCGGCAAATCTGAATCGGTGGCCGAAACGGTGAAGGTCATCAGAGATCCCTCGCTCACCCGGCGGGTGCCGACCACGGTGGTCCACACCGGGGCCACGTTGGATTCGGCCACCGTCACCTGAAACTCCAAGGCAATGGCCACCACTCCGTCACTCACCCGGAGGCGAACCTGGTTGGTGGAGGGTCCTTGAGCCTCGGTGGGTGTCCAAGAGAGCAAGCCATTGGTGCTCACTTGCAACCCAACGGGTCCTGAATCCAGGGTGAATTTCAAGGCCTGCTGAGGCAGGTCAGCATCCTGCACCGGCAGCTGAAATGATAGAGTCTGACCCTCGGTGGATCGGACGGTGGTGCTCCCGAACCACACAGGGTTTGCGTTGATTTCTTGAACCTGAATGCGCACCCGATTGGTCACCGAAAGAATCCCATCGCTCACCGCCACCACGACGTCATTGGTGCTGGGGCCCTGCGCCTCCGTCGGCGACCACTGCACCAGGCCATCGGCGTTCACGCTCAAGCCGACGGGGCCAGAGAGGAGGCGGTAGACCAAGCTCTGCGCGGGAAGATCAAGGTCGGTGGCTCCTAAGCGGAACTGATAGGGGCTCCCTTCGGAAGTCACCCGTGCCGGTTCGGCACCCCAGACGGGCGCCTGATTAATCTCTCGGACCACCAAAGTGTAGTCGCGAGCCACGGCCTCGACCCCATCACTCACGGTGACGCGCACCACATTGGTCGAAGGCCCCTGAGCCTCTGAGGGCCGCCATTGCATCAAGCCAGCGGGTGAAAGACTCAGACCCACCGGGCCACTGACCAGCGTGTAGGCGAGTGTTTGGGCTGGCCTGTCCGCATCGGTAGCCAACACGGAACGCTCCAGCAATGCGCCCTCGTCTAGAGTCAGCATCGCGTCGCCGGACCAGACGGGGGATTGATTAACCTCGATCACCCGGATCTCCACCAAATTGGTCACAGACACCAGTCCGTCGCTGACGGCGACTTGGAGCCGGTTGGTACTCGGGCCTTGAGCTTCGGTCGGCGTCCAGCGCACTAAACCGTTGCCGCCTACCGTCAACCCTGCCGGACCCTCGACCAAGCGGTAGCTCAACGATTGAACCGGATCATCCGCATCACTGGCCACCATCTGCCACACCATCTCCTGCCCCTCCAACCCGACCGGGGGAGGATTCTGCAACCACGTCGGCGGCTGATTATCCTCATCCACCTGCACCTTGAAAGCCACCCGGCTGGTCAATCGACCATCCGTCGCCTCGGCCACAATAATCCATCGCGTCCCGCCCAAGCGTTCGCCCGGCTTCCAACTCCACTGGCCCGCCGCACTGACCGCAAACCCCGAAGGTCCCTGGATAAGAGACCATGTGAGTGCTCCCTTGAGATCCGGATCCGGCGTCGTCAATGGGCGAACCGTCGGAAAGTTCTCACTGATGGACACGTCAGCGATTGGAATAACAACCGGGTCAATGCCCGTGCCCGCCACCGTAATGACCCCGCGTTTCTGGACGCTAGCCACGCCATCACTGACCTCCACCAAAATCGGATACTCACCGACCACATCCGCACGTTTGGGCGTCCACTGAAGAACCCCACCCACCGTGAGGGTCACCCCGTTGGGAGCCTCCAACAGACGGTAGGACAACGTCTGCTGAGGCAAGTCCGTGTCACGGGCGGTGATCAGCTCCTGCATCGTCTTGGCCTCGACAGCCACCAGTCGGGGGAAGGCGTCAAACACCGGCGAATTGTTCAGGATGGCGGCCGGCACCACCGAGACATCGCCCAGTCGGTAGTTGGCACTCGAAGAACCCGTGATCGTAGAACCGATGGGAATCACCGTCTTACTAACTCCCATCAACGGATCATTGAAGCGCGCCTCGGTCAGTTGCAGCGCCACTGAATCGCCCGCAACAACCCCATCCAACCCCCGGGACAGCACGGTCGCCAGCGTCGAGCCATCAAACCGCTTGTCTTGGACAGTGACGATACCACGCAGCGTCTTGGGCTGGATTTGCATGGCTCCTGACAAGACTCCTAGGTAATTAGCACTCGAGGCACGGGCCGCGATGGCATAAGTCCCGGCCGCCACAGGCAGGTCGGTTCGCCCGTCATAGGTGAGCGACACCGGAACACCCTCGGGCACGGTCACTGCATACACCGGAAGCCCTGATCCGGTGTAGGTCTGGAGGGTGCCAGCCAATTGAATCAAGACCGGAGCAGGAACAATGTCAGCCCGAAGACCTGTCGGTGCAATCAACCGATAATTGCCAGCCGAGGCACCGGCCAACTGAAGACTCGCACTGACAACAATGTTCGCGCCTACAGAACTCTGCGCAAAGCCCGCAGAGATCACGTCGGCTTTAATGGAATCTCCTAGCAACACATTGACCCAGGAATTCAAACCCGAGAGCTCAGCCAGAGCAGTGCCGTCGTAATTCTTGGATACGGCCGCCACAGCAGACAACGAGACCGGACGGGGCAAAATGACCGCGGTCAATGTCAGTGTGGATGCCACGGAGTAGTTACCGGCCTTGGCCCCACTTAACAAATAGCCGGACACCGACACGAGCTTGCTAGCTCCCACAGATGCGTCGGCAAACTGACCCACCATTCGCCCGGTCAGGCTCACCGCGTCAGCGCCTACCACGCCTACCAACACCGGTGTACCGCTCACCGTTGCCAAAGTCGTTCCGTCGTACTCCTTCGACGACACGCTCAGTCCACTCACCGTCAGCTCCTTCTTCCCGAACTGCATCGTCAACGTCCCAGTGCCGGTCCCCGCAGCGTTCCGCGCGCTCACCGTCACCGAGGAGGATCCCACCTGACCTGCCACGCCGGTGATCGCTCCTGTGGTCGGGTCCAATACTAACCCCTCAGGCAACCCCACCGCTGCGTACTCCACGATCGATCGGCCACTGGCTTCGATCCTCCCGCTCACCGCACTCCCATACGTCCCGCTCAGGCTCCCCGCAGACACCGTCGGCGGCTCCAGCGCCGGCTCACCATTGGCCAAAATCAATGCGTGCTGCCCACCAGCACTCACACTTCCCACCACCAGTCCATCGCGGATCTTTCCGCGC
>JAPLUH010000477.1 GCA_026397675.1 Verrucomicrobiota bacterium | reverse complement strand
GCTTCGACCCAGGCTTTGTCGGAGTCGACGAGCAATGGAGTGACTTCGCCCGTGGCGGATTCGGCGATGAACACGCGGTTGGTGTTCTGCAGGCGGTTCAATTGCTGCAGCAGCAGGCGACGGGTGCGGGGGATCCACTGGAGGTCGTGGATGTAATGCTCGCGCGGATCGCCCGGGGTTTTCACCCAGCGGATGTCGCCACCGGAGGCGTCCACCACGCCAATGCGGCAGGCGGAGTTCAGTTCGCCCGTCTTGGGGTAAGGGATGCGCTGAACGTTCGGGTACAGGCTGTCGGTGTTGTTCACCAAGGCCACTTCGCGGACGCCCTCGGTGTCCAACTGCCAGAAGGCGATGGATTTGCTGTCGGGGCTCCAGCGGAAGCCGTCTTGCATGGAGAACTCCTCCTCGTAGACCCAATCGAATGCGCCGTGGATGAGGTGTTCGTTGGGCGTGTCGGTGAGGGTGGTGACCTTGCGGGAGCGCAGGTCTTGGGAGTACAGATTGCGCTCGCGGACGTAGGCCACGTGGGTGCCGTCGGGCGAGAACTTGGCGAACTGCAGGCTCGAGGCCGGGGCATTGCCGCCAATTTGGAAGAGCTCGTGGCTGGTGCGATCGAGCACCCAATAATCGCCGCGGGCGTGGGTGCGCCACACCTTCTTGCTGTTGGTGTAAATGAGCACCTTGGAGCGATCGGTCGACCAACTGTAGTCATCCACCGAGAGCGGTTGAGTTTTGCCGGCCGGAATTAATTCGGAGGCGGCCAAGAGGATGTCGCGTTTGTCGGTGGCCGGGTCGTGTCGAACCAGGTCCTGCCCAGGGCCCCCGTTCGCGGGCTTTTCCCAAGTGACATAGCCGGAGCTGTCCTCCAACCAATGGCCGCCAAACCCTTCGCCGCCAAATTCGCCGCCCTTGAAAATCCGCTCGACCGTGAGCAGCGGGCTGGGGGCGTTGGTGCTGCCGGCCTCGGCGGCGCGGCCGATGGTGGATACGAGTGGAATCGTGCCCAGCGCGAGGAGGACGGCGAGCAGGATCCCGGGCCCAAGGGACAGGCTACGGAGCGGGCGCGATGGGCGGTTCGGCAAGGAGGGGTTCATCGGGGCGAAGGATGGGGCTCAGTGGATGTCCACGACGCGCGGGCCCAGCACCTCCATGCGCGGGGTAAAGCCCAGTCCGGGGCGATTCGGGGCTTCCATGTATCCATCGACCCGTTGCGGTGCGCCTTCAGCGGTGCTCACGGTGACGTAGCTGTTGAAGTCGGTGCTGGTGAAACGGTAGGCCTCGGGCGTGCTGTGCGCGAGATGGGCGATGGCGGCCGTAGTAATGTCGCCGCCCCAACTGTCTTCGAGGGTCATGGCGATGCCCATGCTCACGCACAGGTCGCGAGCCTGCTTGGTCTTGGTGAGGCCTCCGAGCTTGCTGATCTTGAGGTTCACCACGTCCATGGCCAGGTCGGCCTTGGCCCGCAGCAGCAGGTCGAGGCCGTCTACGTTTTCATCCAGAATGAACGGGTGATCGGTCTGACGGCGCACTGCGAGGCACTCTTCGTAGGTGAGGCAGGGTTGCTCGATGTACACGTCGAGGTCGCGCACGGCCCGCACCACGCGGACGGCCTCATGCTGGGTCCAACCGGTGTTGGCGTCGGCCACCAGGCGTTCGCCGCCTTTAAGAATGCTACGGACCGCGCGGATGCGGGCGATATCCACATCGGGATCGCCGCCGACCTTGAGCTGGAAGCGGGTGTAGCCCTCGGCCCGGTAGCCGGCGACCTTAGCGGCCATGATCTCTGGATCTTCCTGCGAAATGGCCCGGTAGAGGCGCACCTTCTCGCCGTAGCGGCCACCCAAGAGAGTGCACACGGGCAGGCCGGTCGCCTTGCCCAAAATGTCCCAGCACGCGATATCGATGCCCGACTTCACATACGGATGCCCCTTGAGTGCGGCATCCATGCGGTGGTTGAGCTTGCCGAGTTCCAGCGGGTTTTCGCCGATGAGCAGCGGACCCAACTCGAGTAGACCCGCACGCACGCCGGCCGCGTAGGCGGGTAAATAGAAGGGCCCAAGCGGGCAGACCTCGCCGTAGCCGATGAGGCCGGTGTCGGTTTCAACACCGACGATGGTGCTGTCGAATACAGTGACCGATTTACCGCCAGACCACTTGTAGGTGGTCTCGTGCAGCGGGAGATCGACCTGATGAGCGAAGATGCGCGTGATAGTCATGGGGGAAGGGTTTAAGGAATCAGGGTTTACGGCCCCACAGGCGGACGAGCAGGGCGTCTGCGTCGGGATCGTGCTGTTGAAGTTCGGTGCGGTTGAAGGGATAGAAATCGTTGCGAGAAAAGAAGGCCTCAGTGCATTCGGCGAAGTACTCCATGGGGTCGGTCATGGCATAGGCTCGGTCCCAGTGGATTTTACCGGCGGCATCTTTGCGTTGAACGCGCTCGTAGCGTTGGCTGGCCTTGGCGGCTTTGTAGGCGGCGGCAATTTCGGGGTTGGAGAATCCACCGGGCAATACGCGGTCGTGATAGGCGTGGGCCAATTCGTGCAGCGTGAAATTGGGCATGCGCCGGGTCTCGGATTCGAAGTCCGGGATGTCGGTGAATTCGACGCCGTGCACCATGGCGGGGTCGCGGCCGTTGTCGCGCAGCCATCCCGCACCCGGATGATACTCGGCCCGTCCGCCTTGGCCAGGGTAGGTGCGGGTGAACCAGAGGGTGATTTTGCGCAGGGGCTGGACGGCCGGCGCGGGGACGACCTGAATGATTTCACGCAGTTGGACCGCCAGCAGTTCCAAGGCTTTGTCGGTGGCGGGGCGTTGTTCGGACCACAGTCGGGTGTCGATCCGGACGGTCCAGCCTTCGACCTCTCGGACTACGCGTTCGGGATAAGAAACCTTCGTTTTGGCGGGGGCTTCTGCCAAGAGCTGAACACCCGACAGCAGGGACGGGGCGACCAGCAAGCCAGTGATCCATCCACGGCGTGAAAGGCTGCGGTGAGGGGGTGCGGGTGGGGTCCGGTTTGCGCTCAACACCTGAAATCGAAGCAGAGGATCGGTCCGCAGTCTTGGGAAGAATCCATTCTTTCCAAAATAGATTAGACTAGTCTCGAACTAGTCTTAGGGTTCGTTGCAATGAACAGCAGTGTGATTTCGGTGCCTTTGGCCGAGGCAAAGAGCAAATTGTCTGAGCTCATCGAGCGGGTCGGGCAGGGTGAAGAGTTTATCATCACGCGTCATGACACGGAGATGGCCCGACTTTCCCCAGTCAATCGTTCCGGTCGCGCTGAGGCGGCTGAGTCTATCGCCCGGATGCGGGCCGGCCGGGCGATGCGTTCCGCTTCAGTTGAGGAACTTCGTAATTGGCGTGGAGAGGGGCGTCGATGAACGGCGCCTTTGTGCTGGATTGCTCAGTGACGATGGCCTGGTTTTTTGACGGAGAGGCGACACCTGTGACCGATGAGATTCTCGATCACCTGAATCTATCAGGATCAGCAATCGTCCCCGGGCATTGGCCGTTGGAGGTGACCAACACCTTATTGATGGGTGAACGTCGCAAGCGCTGCACACCCTCCGATTCGGCCCATTTCTTGGGAATTTTGAGTTCGCTCGCGATCGAGGTGGATCGTGAGACTGGTTCCCGGGCGTTTTCGGAGACATTCGCGTTGTCTCGAACCCATGCTCTCACGCAGTACGACGGAGCCTATTTGGAGCTGGCGATGCGGAATAAGATCCCGCTGGCCACGCTGGATGCGGAGTTGCGCAAGGCAGCCAAGAAGGTGGGTGTCGAATGTTGGCCGCAGCGGATTTGATGCTAGTGAGACGTGGTTTGGCAGTGGAGTCCTCGAGGCAATTCCCTGAGCCCTGTGGCCAACCGCCCGGGCTTGGAGCTTGATGCGAGAGGGTGGGCCCCGTTTGCTCTCGCCACGAATGATATCGCCCTGCGTTTCGGTGGCCATCCATCCGAGCCTGTTTCCGGATGCGGTTCACGCCCGGTTGCGTGCCTCGTTTCAGACCCGGCGCATTCATGGGGCGTTTCATTATGACACGGCCCGTCGGGCTCGTCGTTGGATGGAGGTGCATGCGGCCCATTCCCCAGCCGTCACGGCACAAGATTCTCGGTCCATTTACGATCAGGCCGCCCGTGAGTCGGTAGTGGGTCTGGCGCCGGGCCCTTGGGGCTGCATCGGATTGGGTTGCGGAAGTGGTCACAAAGAGGCTCGCGTCGTCGCGGCCTTAGTGGTCCGGGCCTCTTCGGTGACCTACCTGCCGCTGGATGTGAGTGTGCCGTTGGTGTTGATTTCACGGGAGGAAGCGTTGGCTCAGAGCCCGGGCCTCACGGTGCATCCAATCGCCGCCGACCTCACCGACGCCGCCGACCTCTCCGCTGCCATTGATCCGTTGTTACCCAGCGGAGCGCGCCGTTTCTTGACGCTCTTCGGGATGCTTCCGAACTTTGAGCCGGAGTTCATTTTCGAGCGCATGGCCTCGTGGCTGCGTCCCGGAGATCGGATACTTTTCAGCGCCAATCTGGCCCCGGGTCCTGATTTGGAAACAGGAGTTCGCACGGTTCTGCCTCAATACAACAATCCCGAGACCAAGGTCTGGCTACGGACGTTGCTCGAAGACCACGGGGTTTCGGCGGAGGCCGGTTCGGTGGAGTTTCACGTCGAGCGGGATCTAGGATTGCCGGGTTGTGCGCGAATTGCGGCCGACTGGGTGGTGTCCCGGAGTTCGGAATGGGTTCTTGAAGGCGAGACCTTCTGCTTGGAACCCGGTGAACGAGTCCGCCTGTTCTTTTCCATCCGCCACACACCCAGCTCCATCGAGTTTGGATTGCGGAGCCAAGGGCTGCGTCTCGCGCAATCGTGGATCGCAGGATCGGGAGAAGAAGGCGTGTTTTTGGTCGAACGATCGAACAACGCCTGAGGGGCTTTGACTGGTGATCCATTGCGAACAAAGGATTGCCCCAGGGGCCTCTTCCCCCTGAAGGTGAGGTCGAACTGAATGAGTGACGCCGCTTTTGACAGTGTGTCCGTAAATCCCTCAGCGACCGCGGTCGCCAACGGATTGGGGGCTGATGATGATTTCTCGGTGCCGGTGCCGAGACCGAAGATATCGGTTCTTAAACTGGTTGGCCAGGTGCTCGATCATGGCGGCCCCGGCTACCTCCAGTTCGCCATCACCAATATTTGCAATGCCGACTGCGGTTTCTGCGGTTTTGCGCGCAGTCAGTTTGACCCCAAGAAGCGCCGGTCGGTGACCTTGAAAGAGGCCAAGGACGTCATCGACATCGCCGTTCATAACCATATTGGCTACCTGCTGTTCGTGGGTGGGGAGCCGATGATTCACCGCGATCTCCGCGCCATGGTCCGCTATGCGGCCCGCAAGGGGATTAAGCCCATGATTTGCACCAACGGTGGATTGTGGACCGAGGAAAACATGCGGGCCTTGGCCAGCGACGGCCTCAGCAGCGTCATCATGTCGATCGACGCCCACGACATCGTGGCCCATGAGAAGAACCGCGGGCTCAAGGATGTCTGCGCAAAGATTCGTCGTGCCAATGAGTTTTTCTTGGGTCTGGGAGTTCAGACCACCGCCAGCATCACGGCCAGCAAGCTCATCGAAGATTACGACAAGCTGCCCGAATTCTTAGAATCCCTGGGTTTTGAGAGCTGCACCTTTAGCTACCCGCTCACCGATCTGAAGAGCAGTTACTTGAGTTTCAGCGAAGGGGGACTCGTTAGCTTCACCAAAGATGAACTCTACGAGGTCTTTGAGAAGATCAAGCGGATGAAGCACCGCAGCGGCTATCCGGTGGTCAATCCGACCGAGTCGCTGGACGAGATGCAGCGTCACCTGCGCGGCGAGACCGAACAATTTGGATGTCTGGGAGGCTACAAGTACTTCTACCTCGACTGGCATCTCAACTTGTACCGCTGCCACTTCTGGGAAACCCCGATGTGCAATGTGTACGAGTGGGACGAGTCCAAGCTGGTGCGTGATGGTTGCACCCGCTGCATGATCGATTGTTACCGCGATCCCAGCGTGTTGCAGTTCGTGGCAGTCAGTGCAATGGACACCTGGAAGGCTCTTAAAAAGGGGCAGTTCCTCAAGGCGGCCCGTCACGTGTTCGACCGGCGCAACCTGACTTCCATCAAGGCGGTGGCCGAAGATTTCAAGTGGGTAACCAAGGTGTAAGCCGGTCGTGGTGATCCTGAGGTCCTGAGATCGGTTCGTTCTTCATTGTAGAACTGAACCGGATCTTGGCCTGGGCCAGAGGTAACTCGGGTGGTATTGAGGATTTTCGTGATTTTTTGGTGATTTGATTGAAATCAGGCTTGTGCGGACTGGGGGCTATCGCCTATCCAATTCGCCCGCTCCGAACGGAGTCTGTGCCAGTGTAGCTCAGCGGTAGAGCAGGGGACTCATAAGCCCTTGGTCGGAAGTTCGATTCTTCCCACTGGCACCACTTTCAGCTTCAACGGGTTACGCTGGAAACACCCGAAATTGCAGACCGCCCGGTGAGGGTACTGGGTCTATAAGTTGCCATGTCAGGATGCCGGGCCGATAGGGCACCGCTCAAGCACGAAGCCCCTTGTGGTCCCCCCGACCTGGCGTTCCGCACGTTTTCCGCACAACTGCCAGTCGTTCAATGGCAGTTGAAGGCGCGCCATCACAACGGGCTCGTTCTAATCCCCCCAAGAAGCCTGTGTACCTGCAGGATCAGTCTCGCAACGCGACGCTGGGTACTATAGAAACTGGTGGATTCCCATCATGACACCGAACACGCGCTCTATTTCAAAGCTCACGCGGCGTCAGTTTGCCTGGCAGGCCGCCGCCGCCGTTGCCTTGCAAGGTTTGCCTGCCTTAGGGGCAACGGTGGCTCACTCGGCTCGCCACCGCATTTTGTGCTGTGATTACGAGGGGAACAAAATCGCCATCGTCGCTGAGGACGGCAAGGTAGAGTGGGAGCACGCTGTTCAGACACCGCAAGACTGTTGGATGCGGCCCAATGGCAATGTGCTGGTCTGTTACCGCCATGGAGCGATGGAAATCACCCCTCAGCATGTGATTGCCTGGGAATACCGAGCGCCAGCCCAAGCTCAATGCCATTCGTGCCAGCCGCTCAAAAACGGGAGTGTTCTGGTGGCCGAGTGCGGCATGAGTCGGATTGTTGAAGTGGGTAAAACGGGGCAAATTGTTAAGGAAATCCCGATCGTTTCCAAAGCCAAGAACATGGGGCATCAGTTCCGAGGCACCCGCCAAACCGCCGATGGTCATTATTGGGTGTGCTTGATGGATGAGCAGAAGATTGTCGAACTCTCGCCCGAGGGCGTCCTGCTCCGCGAGATCCCCACGGAGGGTTATCCGCATGCGGCCCTACGACTTCCCAACCAACACCTCTTAGTCACTCTCGGACCCACGATGAAAGTCGTGGAGCTGGACAAGATATTGAACGTGGTTTGGCAAATCGACAAAAACGACCTGCCGGGAAATCCGTTGCGACTGCCCGCCGGCTGCCAGCGGCTGAGCAATGGGAACACCATCATCAGCAATTATTTGCCGGGTCCTTTTCTGGGCAAACAACCCCAAGCCTTTGAAGTCACGAGAGAGAAACAGGTCGTCTGGGAATTTACCGATCACGCGCGGTTCAAAACAGTGAATCAGATTTGCGTTCTGGATGGCTCCGGAGGTCCCACCGGAATCGAACTGCGCTAATTCGGCGTCCGCATTTATGCGGCGACGAGTGGGAGTTAGAATTTAGACCGTCTATAGCGCTTCCATGGTGAGGCTTGATGAGCGCGGTGTTTCCGCACACGTTTTCACTTATGAGCCCCTGCAGCAGTCACCCTCCCATGGATCGTTGTCGATGGCATGGCCTGGGTATGCGGATGGGTTTCCACCAACTCCTTACCGCTTGGATAGTGGTTGGGTTCTTTGCCATCGGGCTGCGGGGAGCTGCACCGCTCGCTGGGAGCGGCACAAACCATTGGGCTTATCAGCCGGTGGGGAACCCAGTGCCTCCCCCGCGTGTGGATCCCTCTCACACCGAAATCGATCGGTTTATCGTTTCTGCACTTCAGTCTCGCAGTCTGTCCCTATCGCCACCGGCCTCTCGGTTGGACTGGATTCGGCGCGCCACCGTTGACCTCACTGGGCTGCCTCCGTCTTGGGATGAGGTTCAGGGTTTCTTTTCGGATACGTCGCCCGATGCCCGCGAGAAGGTGTTAGACCGCTTGCTCAATTCACCGCGCTACGGAGAGCGATGGGGCCGTCACTGGCTCGATCTCGCCCGCTATGCCGACACTCACGGTGGGAGCGCCATTGGTTTCACGCGATTTCCGTTCTCCTACACCTACCGGGATTACGTCATCCGATCCTTCAACGCCGACGTGCCTTACGAGCGGTTTGTGACCGAGCAAATCGCCGCCGATCAACTGGGTCTGAAGGAGAATGATCCGGCCCTCGCGGGATTGGGGTTTCTCACGGTCGGCATGCAATACCGCAATCGGCATGACGTGATCGACGACCAGATTGATGTCGTTTCACGGGGCTTGATGGGCCTCACCGTGGCCTGTGCCCGATGTCATGATCACAAGTTCGATGCCATTTCCACCCGAGACTACTATTCCCTCTACGCGGCATTGGCAGCCAGCGGCGTGCCCGATTCTCTGCCGGTGATCGACTCTGGCAAAACCAACGACGCGCGCCGTGACTATCAGCGGGAGTTGGTTCGCCTTCAGACCCGTCACGATGACATGGCCGCGGAGCACAATGAGGTGATGCGCGGCCGCCTGCGGATGCAGGTGGGCCTCTACTTGCGCGAGATCGCCAAGGGGGTTCCGGAGCAGGATGTCTCCACGGAGTTCTTGTCTTATCGCACCGATGACATCCGTCCGTTGATCTTCAATCGTTGGCGCGATTACCTCGCTGGGATGCCCGACACCGATCCTGTGTTCGGGCCCTGGGTGCGTCTGGCACGAGTGCCGGCGGACGGATTTGAGGCGGCGTGCACGAATTTGGTGAACGCGCTCCACAAGGAGAACGGGGACCCCGCCGCCATCAAGGACTTGCACAAACTCCCCGCTGAAGCCCCGCGATGGAATCCCCGGGTTTTGGAAGCGATGAGTCGGAAGCCTCGCAAATCCCTCACCGAGGTCGCGGATGCTTACGGGGAGGTTTTCGCTGGCGTGCATCAAGCGTGGTTGAAGGCGCTCATGACGGCGTCTGCCGAAGCGGCAAGCGGGGCAGAACTCACTCCGGACGAAGACCCTCGGCAACTCGAAATCAACAGCCCGGTCCAGCGACAATTGCGTCGTCATCTTTACGGTGGAAACACTCCGACCGCGGTAACGGAGGCGGTCGCATTGAAACTTCTCAATCGCACCGTCAATGACACTTTGGGAGGACGTCGAGGGAGCATTCACGAGTTGCACCTGACCGCGGCAGGATCTCCGGCCCGCGCCATGGTTCTGAGCGAGTCTCCGGCCCCCGCCGCATTCCATGTGCTGAAGCGGGGCAACCCTTTGACCCGAGGCGAGGTGGTGAACCCGCAATTCTTATCCGTGCTGAGCCGATCGGGTGCGGAACCCTTTCCTGAGGGTTCCCGCCGGCTCGGTATGGCCCGCGCGGTTGTTTCTCCTGAAAACCCCCTCACACGCCGGGTCTTGGTGAACTGGGTTTGGCAGCATCATTTTGGTCAAGGTTTGGTCCGAACGCCCGACGACTGGGGCACGCGGGGCAACCGTCCGACGCATCCGGAATTGCTCGATCATCTGGCGTCGGCCTTCGCCTCAGATGGGGGATCCATCAAGCGATTGCACCGCCGCATCATGCTCTCGGCCGTGTATGCGCAAGGGTCTTTTGAGAACGAGAAGGCCAGAAATATCGATCCGGACAACCAGCTCTGGTGGCGTATGCCGACTCACCGACTGGAGATGGAGGCGATGCTGGACTCGATGCTGTGGGCATCGGGTGAACTTGACCTGACCATGGGCGGGAAGCCCTTCGATCGGCAGGCTCAAGCCGGAGTGCTGCGTCGCAGCGTTTACGCCTTTGTGAACCGAGACATTTTGTCGAACTTGTCGAGCACCTTCGACGCGGCCAACCCCAGCGCATGCACGGCCCGTCGACCGGACACCACGGTTCCCCAGCAGGCCTTGTTCGCACTGAATTCGGAGTTCGTCCAAGATCGAGCCAAGGCGCTGGCTGCGCTGACCGGTAAGGTTGCGGGCAAGGACACCGTCCTGCACGCCCGGGAGCTTTACCGCCGCGTGTTTGCTCGCGAGCCCCGACCTGCAGAGCTCGATCGTATCGTGCGTTTTGTGCGGACTGGCGACGAAACGGCTCAGGCCGCGGCGTGGCAGCAGGCGGCGCATTCGCTGCTCGCTTCGAATGAGTTTTCATTCGTGGACTGAACTGAACCCCATGAACCCCTTGCTTCCTCAATCACGGCGCAACTTCCTGAGGCGTTGCGGCATGGGCTTCGGATCTCTGGCCCTCGCAGATTTGGTCTGCCAGCCAGCCTTGGCCGGAGACATGCCCCTGGTCCCGCACTTTGCTCCCACCGCGAAACGGGTCATTCATGTCTTTCTCAATGGCGGCATGTCGCAGGTGGACACATTTGATCCCAAGCCGGAGCTCACGCGTCGGGCGGGCCAGATGCTGCCCTATGAAAACCTCCAGACGGAGCGCAAGACGGGAGTTGCCCTTCCATCACCCTTCACCTTCCGGCAACACGGTCAGAGCGGGATCCCAATCAGCGATCTCTTTCCTCACCTTTCTCAATGTGCGGACGAATTGGCGGTCATCCGGTCGATGCATGTCGAGCTGCCCAGCCACGAGCTGTCGCTCATGCTCATGAACACCGGAGATCAGCGGTTGGTACGTCCGAGTTTTGGCTCATGGTTGACGTGGGGCATGGGATCCGAGAACCAGAATTTACCGGCCTTTGTCGCCTTATGCCCAGGCGGGATGCCGGTGGGTGGAGCCGCCAATTGGCGCTCGGCGTTCTTGCCGGGTTCCTATCAGGGAACGCACGTCGACACCTCACAAGCCGATCCGCGGAAGTTGATCGACCATATCCGCAACGCGCGCCTCGGACCTCAAGATCAACAGCGGCAGTTCGACTTGTTGCGAGAACTCAATGCCGATCACTTGGCATCTCGGCCCGGTGAGGCGGCCCTTGAGTCGCGGATTCGATCCTTCGAGCTGGCCTACCGTATGCAAATGGAGGCGACCGATGCCTTTGATGTGGATCAGGAACCCGCGCACATCCGGAAGGCTTACGGCGAAGGACCGCAGAATCGGCAGTTACTCATCGCCCGCCGCCTCGTCGAACGCGGGGTGCGATTCGTGCAGACGTGGCACGGCAATATGCAGCCGTGGGACAGTCATTCGAACATTCGTGAAGAACATCGCAAGGTGGCCAACGAGTGCGATCAAGGCCTCGGGGCATTAATCATGGATTTGAAGCAGCGGGGTATGTTGGAGAGCACCCTCATCTTGTGCAGCGGAGAGTTCGGGAGAACGCCGTCGGTGGAGATGGGTCAAAACGGATCGGGAGCCGCACAGGGCAGGGACCACAATCATTGGGGGTTTTCCCTCTGGATGGCAGGAGGCGGCATCAAGGGTGGAACCATTCATGGAGCGACCGACGACTTCGGCTTTCGGGCCGTCGAGAATCCGGTCTCAGTTCACGACTTGCATGCGACCATGCTAAAGCTCTTGGGCTTCGACCATGAACGCCTCACCTTCCGGCATGCTGGCCGCGATTTCCGGCTGACCGACGTCTTCGGCAACGTGGTCCGCGAGGTCATCGCCGTGGGTTAGGGGGCGACCCAGGTCGACCGATCCAAGCGGGCTAAAAACGTCTCCGATTAGGGACTTGATTGAAGATCTAAACGCTCCGTTTAGGATTTCAACCTCACAATCCATCTCATTCAATTTCAATCAGTTCCGGGCGTCTTAAGCCGATGTGCTCAACAGGGCCCTCTTCGGCAAGACCGCGGCTCAGTGGTGCGGTGCGAATCCCGGCCAGAAAGGCAACATCAAGGCGCTGCTCATTGCCTACCAGTAATCCCAGAAAAGCTGCCGCCTTCGACCGACTAACCTTCGAAGAGAATTGTTAACGTTCACCCGGTGCTCTGTTTGCTCGACTCCTACAGATTCGAGATTTCGGATCCTGAATGGACCTCCCGAGTTGTTGTTTCCCCTCGTTTTTCTTGGCTGACGTGCCGCTGTCGTTGGCAACTGACACTGGGATGCTGCGATTCGATGCTAAAAAAACGGGGGCACCTCCAATTGGGTGCCCCCGCTAAACTGAGCCGTAAGGAGTAATTTCTTAGGGCTATTGATGCTCTGCGATGATCACTGCACCACAACGATGCGGTAGTAGCGCTGGCCGTTGGGGGTGCGGTTGTCGAGGAGCTCGCGGAGGGTTCCGGTTCCTTGAGTGGTGACGGGGAGTCGGACCCAGGTGCCGTCGAGCGACTCCTTGGATTCCGCGGCGTAGATCCGTCCCGGCAGCGACCTGAAGGTCAAGCGGGTCGCCGGGCTCGGTCCTTCGATTCGTCGAACCATCGGGGCCAGCACCATGTCGCCACGGCGGGAGAGGTTCTGGATGCGGAGATCGTCCGCAGCCACGGTGTCGGCCTCGCGGAACACCTCGATCGCGCGGAGGTAGTCGGCTAGAGCCTTCTGTTCGCCGCCGTCGGTGTTGAATCCGACGGTGGTGCCGGCCGGGACCAAGTCGATCCGGTTGGTTCCCTGGGTGAGCGGGAAGTAGCTATCGCCGCCAGACGCCATGAAGTTCAACGTCACGATGCGGAAGATGCGGTTCGTATCGCCCACGATCTGGCCGTTCTCGACGACCATGTCCTGGCTGTCGTCGGCGCGAATCACGACGAGATTGCGAAGGCGTTCACCGCGGACGCTGATCGAGGTAGGGACGCCGTTGGTGTCGCGTACGTAAGTCATGGGAGCGTTAGTCGGGATGAAGCTAAAGCTGATGCCCGAAACCTGCGGGAACTGTCCAGGGGTGCCGCTGCCGGCAACG
Organism: Verrucomicrobiota bacterium; assembly: GCA_026397675.1. Lineage (GTDB taxonomy): Bacteria > Verrucomicrobiota > Verrucomicrobiia > Limisphaerales > UBA9464 > SXXZ01. Next base: position 3,920 of record JAPLUH010000477.1, on the reverse strand, counting down.
GCCCACTCCATGGTGTCGCGCAGCTGCTGCGCTGTGAGGGTGACGAGCGACAGTGTGTTGTTGAAACGGAGGCTGTTCTCGATGTCGAGCTGGCTGACGTCCCCGGCCTGCTTGCCGACGCGCGGGTTGGCAGGAGGCGGAGTTAAGGCGACAAAGCCGCCGGAGGACGAGACCGCGCCGATGGAATCGCGGATGCCACCACCGTTCTTGAGGGAGACCGCAGTGTTGGGATCGGTCTGGCGCGCGCGCCAAAGGTTGGCGTCGGCGGTCAGGTCTCCAAGGTTCGTCTCCTCGGTGCGAACACTGCTCCGGATGCCGTTCAGGTACACCGAGGTGCGTCCGAAGCGGTTGCCGTCCTTGCCGTCCACGATGTTGGCGAGGCGGGTGACGACGTCGACGACGTTCGAGGACGGGGCCACGTTGCCGGTGTCGAGTACGCCTTGGATGTCTGTGGCGTAGGCGCCGCTGCGGGCGTCAAAACCCGTGAGACGGCCGGCCTCGTCAAAGCTGGCGATCAGGCGGCCAACATAGCGATAATTAGAACCGGTGTTCACTACGTAGACCGGCTCGCCGGTGGCGGAGCTAAACAGGGTCGGGTAGGGGCTGGCGGTGAAGTCCTCCGGCCGCAGGCGGTCGGAAGGCTTGGCAAAAACGCTGTGGGAACCGCCCGCAACGATGATGTCGACGTCGCGCAACTGGCGGGCGAGCTCGAACTCACGCGAAAACTGCTGGAGGTGGGTCATGAGGATCACCTTGTTAACACCGAGGGCGAGCAGGCCGTCGACCGCCGCCTGGATGTCGGCCAGGAGGTTCTGGGAGACGCCGATATTTCCGGGTGAGGAGATCGATCGGAGCTCGGTGACCGTGCCGCCGACCAGACCGATCTTCTGTCCGCCGACGGTGATCACTGCGCTCTTGGCGACCTTGTTCTTCATCGCGGAAACCTCCTGGGCATCGGCGGTAACGAGGCTGGCCATGCTGCTGTCGGTGGCGAAGTTGAGGTTCGCGCTCAGGTAGGGGAACGCTGTGCCCGCGTAGCCGGCGGCGGTGTCTGGGAGGATGAGACTGCGCACCTGGGCCGTGTTGTCGTCAAACTCATGGTTACCGAAGCAGGACGCATGGATGCCGAGGGCGTTGAGGATGGTGACGTCGGCGCGCCCTTTGATCCCGTTGAAGGGGGCGGCGGGATCGGCGCTCGCGGTGAAAAACGGGCCGGGGATGTAGTTGTCACCGCTGGCGAGAACCAGCGTGGCGGCGGGGTACGCAGACTTGAGCGCATTCAACACCGACGAAAACCGCGGAGCGTCGTCGAGGGCGGCGACGCCGGCCTCGAAGTCTGAGGCGTGGAGCACCTGGAAGGTGAGTGCGCCGCCGATGGCGCGGGTGATGGTGAGGTTGACCGGGGCGCTGGTGGAGGTGAGCCCAAGGTTATCGGTGGCCACCGCGCTGAGGATGTGGGTGCCGACCGGCGCATTAGCCAAGGTGAAGCTGAACGGCGCGTTGGTCGAGGTGCCGAGCTTGGTGGCACCGGTGAAATAGTCGACCGAGCGGACCGAGCCGTCGATGTCGCCTGAGGAGACCCGGAACGCGAGGCTGTAGGGCGCTGAAGCGACGGTGTTCGCTGTCGGCGCGGTGATCGCAACCGTGGGCGCGATGTTGCCGGCGGTGATGTTGATGCTGCGGCTCGCCTCCGAGACGGCGCCGCTGTTGTCGGTAGCTACAACGCGGTAGGTGTGCGCACCGACCGTGGGATTGAAGGTCCAAACCCAGGGGAAGGCGGTATCTTCACCCAGTTTCACGCCGTCCTCGAAGAACTCGACCTTGACCACGATGCCGTCGGTGTCGGCCACGGTGGCGGTGAAGGGCAGGGTACCTTGGGCGTAGGAGGTGCCGGACGGCAGGCTGATCGCGATCGTCGGGGCGACGTTGGCTGCGCGGCCGGTGCCTACGCCGGGCAGCGTCACGCGGTAGGCGAGGAGCATGATGTCCACTTGAACCGCGTTGGTTCCGACTGGGACGCCATTGTGGTAGACGACGTCCGACTTGAAGTCGTTGTCGTTGCCCAAGAGCATCAGGTAGTCATCCGGATTTGCGGGATCCTTGAGCGGGATTAACGAGATCGCCTCCCACTTCTCGCTCAGCGAGTTCGTGGCATCGAGCAGGTCGACGAAGTCCTGCCGGGCGACCGGCGTAATCCCTTCGGGCAGCGTGGTGCCGGTGTTGGGCAGTGATATCTGGCCCGGCGCACCCCGCTCGAGGTCGTAGGCGGTGCCGGCTATATTCGACGCGGGTGCGGTCGAGGCGAGGACGATCCGCTTGTAGGTCGGCGAAAGGCCGGGGGTCGCGCCGCGGCCGATGCCATCGCGTTCCAGCACCAGAAAGGTGCTGGCGTTCAGCGCGACAACTTCGCTGACCGGGGTATGGTTATTGGTCGTCGTGTTGCCGTTGAGCGTGAGCTGGTAGACGTGTTCGGCGACGACTTTCCCGTAGGTGGCAGACACGGGGTCGGCGTCGAGCTGAAGGATGCGGGTATTGCGGCCGAGGCCGCCAGCGCCGCCATCCTGAATGGTCGGCGACTGGAGGAACGCCACCAGGCGCTTACCGTCGGGGGTCAGGGAGAGTCCCTCGAGACCGCGGTTGTTGCGACGCCCGGAGGTCGGGGCGGAGTTGCCGGTGAAGTTGAGCCGGCCCGGGAACGAGCCTTGCGCCGGGAGCAGCGCAGCCGGGGGAAGGATTGTCTCCATCAGTCGAGCTTCAGAATTAAAGCGGAACATCGCCGGGCCATATTCGTCGCTCACCCAATAGCCACCGTCAGCGGTCAGCACCAGACCCTCTGCGTCCAGAGATCGCCGGCCGCCACCGATGGAACCGGCCGGAGCCTGGGGCACCACCGGGGCGTTGGTGTTGGCGGCATCAAATCCTGTATAGGGAAGACCCTCGCTGCCATAGCGGAAAAGGACCGTGGAGGTGTTGGTGAAGGTGATCTGCTGCTGGGCGATCGGACCTTCGCCGTAGTAAGGCGAGATGACGAAGTCGTACATCTCGAGGCGAGGACGGTAGTCGGTGGCGCCATCGCCGAATCCGCGATCTGGCAGGCCCACGATGCGGCCGGAGATCCGGCCGGCGGTGTAGACCAGCGAATTGGTGTCGATGGCCATGGCAGAGAAGCCGCCGAGGGTGTCCTGCCGGCCGTCGCCGGCCTTGTCGAAGGTGGCGGCCGGCACACGTCCGACGCCCACTAGGCCCTTGTTGACGAATCCGGCGAACTGTCCGAACGCCAAGGTCGCAGAGGCCGCGAGTGCTAGGGGTATAGATAGAATGGTTCTGGGTAACATCCGCAGCACACTACCTGACCGTAGGTTACGGGAGGGTTGGACCGCTGTTAAGCTTGGGTTAACTCCAGCCCGGATACGGAGAGGTCGTGGCCGGATCAAGAAGGGCTGTCTGGCGGGAGGTTGTTACAACTAAAAGAAATCGTAACACGGTGACCCATTTCCAATCTCGGTCTTAATCCACGGAGGCGATTTTCTGGGCCCTCGCCCCGTCTTGCGAAAGAATCCGCGCCGCCATCACCTTTTGTCTCATTGGATCGTTTCGGCCGCGACCCAACGCCCAAGAACCCAAGCGCGGTGAACTGCGCCGCCCCCCCCGGATCACCCAATTACCTCAAACCCACCGACTTGCCGGAAGTGGTCATCAAAGGCGGCGACCCGTTTCACTCCCAATCGCCGCATCACGACGAACGAAATCGCATCGCAGAAGGGATAGGACTTGTCCGCGTGCTGCCTCAGAAACTGGATGGCCGCGCGGTGGTCGGCGTCGGTGACCTCCGCGAAATGGAGCAGCGGATTTTCCCAGAAGTCGGCGATGATCTTTTCGCGCACCGCCAGTGAACGGGCGAAGGTCGCATGGGTTTCCGC
>JAPLUH010000292.1 GCA_026397675.1 Verrucomicrobiota bacterium | reverse complement strand
GATCGACTGTCCGTGTTGCGGGAAATTTCTCCCGAGGTCCAAGAGGCCCAAGTGCCTAATCTGATCCTTCAACCGCTGGTCGAGAACGCGATTAAACATGGGGTTGAGCCGCTCTTGGTTCCGGGTCGGATTGTCATTCGTGCCTCGGAATCCGTTCCAGGGCGCCTGCGGTTGGAGGTTCAGGACAACGGGAAAGGACTCCCCGCGGATCGTGATCCCGCCTCGGGGATTGGAACGTCAAATACCTTGGCCCGATTGCACCAACTGTATGGGTCTCAGGCTCGCTTTCAGTTGGAGGCATCCCCGGGCGGTGGCGTCCTGGCGGTGGTTGAATTGCCGCTGAGTCGTTGATCTGGAGCCCTCCGTGGCCAGGCGATTTTGAGCGAGGTGGATGGATCGGCCAAAAAGCCTCGTCCGCAGACTCGACAGCGCTCATTCCCTTGTCACGGTTAGCCGATGCCCCCGATTCGAGCCATCGTTGTAGACGATGAACCCCTGGCCCGGGAGCGGCTTCGCCACTGGCTGAGTCGCGAGCCGAATATTGTTTTGGTGGGCGAATGCTCCCAGGGCAACGAGGCGGTGGAGGTGCTGCGTCGAGAACGCCCGGACTTGGTTTTCTTGGATGTTCAAATGCCTGGGTTGACTGGGGTCCAGGTGCTGGAGGCCCTTGGAGATTCGGCTCCGCCGGCCGTGGTCTTCGTGACGGCTCACGAGCAATTCGCCGTGGAAGCATTCGAGGTTCAGGCCGTGGATTATTTGCTCAAGCCGGTTTCCCGGGAGCGGTTTAAGACGGCGCTGGATCGGGTGTCCAAGAGGCTGGCGCTCTCCCGGTCGGAGGCGAGCCCGCCGGCGGTTAAACTTCCTGATCGCCTGCCGGTGAAGCACAACGGCCGCATCGTCTTTGTGCCGCTGGCTGACATCGATTGGATTGGTAGTGCTGACAACTACGTGGAGCTGCATGTGGGCTCCCAGACCTTCTTGATGCGCGAGACCATGAACGCCATCTCCCAGCGACTACCCTCTGAGCGATTTGTCCGGGTTAGCCGCACGGCCATCGTGCAGGTGGCTCGAGTTCGTCAACTTGAGCCGCTTTTCCACGGCGAGTACTGCATCGAACTTCAATCTGGGGCCAAGGTCACCCTGAGCCGCAGCCATCGCGATCAGTTGCCGCGATTGGGTCTGCAAGGATAGAGGGTGTTCCGGATTGGCAGAAGGCGTTGGCTGAGAGAGTATCTCGCCATAATGGACACGGTCCACAAACTCATTAGCTCCGAGGCATTCCCCGCCTGGCGCGAAGCTGTAAAGGCTTCGGGCAAGGTCTTGGTGGTGACCAATGGTTGCTTTGATTTGCTCCATGCGGGCCATGTTGCCTATCTGGAGGCAGCGCGCTCTCTGGGGGATGCACTACTCGTGGGTTTGAACGGCGACTCGAGCGTGCGTGAACTTAAGGGGCCCACCCGACCGCTCAATATCGAGGGCGATCGCGCCCGCGTGCTGGCGGCCCTAGAATGCATCTCCGCTGTGGGAATTTTCCCGGAGAAGCGGGCCGTCCGCTTCCTGGCCGATGCTCGTCCGGATATCTACGTGAAGGGCGGAGATTACACCCTGGAAACCGTTGATCAGGATGAACGTCGGGCCGTGGAATCCGGTGGAGGCCGCATCGTATTCATTCCCTTCCTGCCAGGCCGTTCCACCACCGGGTTGGTGGCCAAAATTCAAACGCTTTGAACATGTCTTCCGAGACCCCCGCGGCCGAGCCGCTTTCCAATGCCCTAGTCCGCAAGCTCAAGGGACAAGCCCAACGCCTCGAAGCCTCCGTCCGCCTTGGGCGTGGGGGTGTTTCTCCGGCGTTTCTCGCTGGCCTCGATCGCGAGTTGGCCCAGCACGAGTTGGTGAAGATTCGGCTCTTCGACCTCAAGGACAAGCGCCACGAGATCGGCGAACAAGTGGCCCGTGAGTCGAATAGCCACTTGGTCACGGTGATCGGCCACGTGGTGGTTTTGTACCGTCCCAAGCCTGCCGCGGCCGACGCATCCGACTCGGCTCACTGATCCATGAACCGCCGGTCCTGCTCCCCGATCGCGCTCTGGGTGGTGTTGTGTATCGGGTGGCTGAGTTGGGGGATGTCCGCGGCGGAAACTGCCGCTCAGTCCTCTGGCACGCGGCCGGCCGACAAGATCCTGGTCGTGCTGGGTGACAGCCTCTCGGCGGGATTCGGGGTCGACCCGAGTGAGGCATGGCCGGCACGGATTCAGGAAAAG
>JAPLUH010000406.1 GCA_026397675.1 Verrucomicrobiota bacterium | reverse complement strand
GAGACCTTGGAGTCGGTGGTTAGCAAACTGTCGGGAATGCCCGAGTATCCGGCCCTGTTCGAAAAAGCGTTTGGGACTCCGCGCATCGACGCCGAACGCATCGCGTTGGCGTTGGAACAGTTTGTCCTGACCCTCACCGGGTTCCGGTCCCGGTTTGATGGGTCGATTCAAGGAACGGCCAGCCTCAGCGATCTGGAACGCCGGGGGTTGGAACTCTTCATGACCGAGAACGAACCGCGGATGGGGCAGCGTGGGGCCGACTGCTTCCACTGCCACGGCGGGATGCTCTTCACCGATCACCAATTTCACGACAATGGATTGGACCTTGAACCCAGCGATCCCGGTCGGGCCGGCGTCACCCGTCGTAATTCCGATCGGGGCAAGTTCGTAACGCCGACCCTGCGCAACATCGCGCGGACTGCTCCCTACATGCATGACGGCCGATTCCAGACATTGGAGGAAGTGGTGCGTCATTACTCAGAGGGCGTTCAGGCGAGCCCTAATCTGGACCCCAACTTGGCCAAACACACCGCCGGGGGTCTTCATCTCAGCCCCGACGATCAATCCGCCCTGGTGGCGTTCCTGAAAACTTTGAGTGAACCGATGGGCCAGACGTCCGTTTCGCAGCCGGAGCGGGTGAAGGATTGAGCCATTGGCCGCACTGATCCTGTAACCCCAATCCTCTCCCACCGTCTTTATTTTCACCGATGAATACCCGGAAACTTCAGATCGCGGCGCTCACGTGCTGCTTGTGGAATGCCTGGCTCCCGTTGCAGTCGTACGCCGCATCGCAATGGCCTAGCTGGCGGGGCCCACAAGCCAACGGAGTGGCTACCGACGCCCACCCACCGACCCAGTGGAGCGAGACCAATCATGTGCAATGGAAGGTGACTATCCCGGGGCGAGGGAGCTCCACACCGATCCTCTGGGACGATCAGGTCTTCATTCTCACGGCCATCCCCACCGGGCCTGAAGCCGCTGCGGAGACAGCGGACGCCAGCGGTCAACCGCCTGATCGGTCCGAGCGCCCTCGGAGAGGCGGCGGGGGAGGCGGGGGAGGCATGGTGGATCGTCCGACCCGGGCCCAGCAGTTCACGGTGCTGAGCTTCGATCGCAAGACCGGCAAGCAGCGATGGACTCAATCTCCGCGGACCCAATTGCCGCATGAGGGACACCACAAAGATCATGGGTTTGCTTCGGCCTCTCCGGTCACCGATGGCAAGCACCTGATCGTCTCGTTCGGATCGTTCGGCCTCTATGGGTACGACCTCAAAGGCAAGCTCCTCTGGGAAAAGGACCTCGGCGACATGCGCACCCGCAACAGCTTCGGCGAGGGCAGTTCGCCGGCCCTCGACGGCAACACGGTGGTCGTGCTCTGGGATCATGAGGGAGACGACTTCATCGTGGCCCTCGACAAGCGTGACGGTCGGGAACTATGGCGGCAGACGCGCGATGAGCCCACCGGTTGGTGCACCCCGTTGATCGTCAGCCACGGCGGTCGCAAACAGGTGATCGTCAACGGCACCAACAAGATCCGCAGCTACGACCTCAAGGACGGCAAATTGCTCTGGGAGTGTGCCGGGCAGACAGTCAATGCCATCCCCTCGGCGGTCGCCTCCCAGGATCGTGTTTTTGTGATGAGTGGTTATCGGGGCAATGCCCTTCAGGCCCTTCGCCTAGATCGTTCCGGCGATCTCACCGGTACTGACGGCATTGTCTGGTCGCACGCCAAGAGCACCCCGTACGTCCCGTCGCCCTTGCTGGTGAGTGACACGCTGTACTTTATTTCCAACAACAGCGCCCTGCTTTCAGCCTTCGATGCCGTCTCCGGCAAGGCTCATTTCGAAGCGGAGCGTTTGGACGGGCTCAATGGTGTTTACGCCTCTCCGGTGGCCGCCGATGGGCGAATTTACGTGGTCGGGCGAGATGGCAACACGGCGGTCCTGCGGCAAGGCCCCCGATTGGAAATTTTGTCCAAGAACCACCTCGATGACGGATTCGATGCCTCGCCGGCGATCGTGGGTCGGCAGATTTTCTTGCGCGGCCGGCAGAGCCTCTACTGCATCAGCGAGAAGTAAGGCGGCAATTTCGGGGAACATCTCGATCGTGTGTTTGCCCTCGTGTGGCTGTTGACCCTCCCGCGTTGGAGTGGCCAGACTTGTGCTCGTCAAACGGTTTGGAAGGTTTCAGGGCCTGGCTCCGCACCGTGGTAAAAACGGGCTGGCAGGTTCAGTGACGGGTTTTCAGAATAGTCCCACCAATCGATGAAGGCTGTCATTCTAGCGGGCGGGTATGGAACTCGGATTGCCGAGGAAACCCATCTCAAGCCGAAGCCGATGATCGAAATCGGTGGACGCCCCATCCTGTGGCACATCCTCAAGATGTACTCGGCCCATGGGGTGAACGACTTCGTGATCTGCTGCGGCTACAAGGGGTATGTGATCAAGGAGTTCTTCGCGAACTACTTCCTCCACACTTCGGATGTGACCTTCGATGTGGCCAACAACCGGATGGAGGTTCACAAGCGGCATGGTGAACCGTGGCGTGTGACGCTCGTGGATACCGGCGAGGACAGCCTCACCGGCGGTCGGCTCAAGCGGGTTTCGTCCTATGTGCAGGACGAGGAGGCCTTTTGTTTCACCTACGGCGATGGGGTGGCGAGCGTGGACATTGGGGCCTCCATCCGGTTTCACCGTGAGCATGGCAAATGGGCTACGGTGACGGCCGTTCAGCCGCCCGGACGCTACGGAGCCTTGCAAATTGAGGGGAGCGTGGTTCGTGAATTCACCGAGAAACCCCGTGGCGATGGCGGGTTGATCAATGGTGGTTTTTTCGTCCTTTCGCCCAAAGTGCTCGAACTCATCGAGGGTGATCGCACGAGCTGGGAAAACGACCCCTTGGTTGAACTGTCCCAGCGCGGCGAATTGATGGCCTTCGAGCACCGGGGATTTTGGCAGCCCATGGACACGCTCCGCGACAAGAACCAGCTCGAAGAGCTGTGGGCCTCAGGGCGGGCTCCTTGGAAAGTGTGGGCGAGTCCATGAGTCTCCCCGATCCCACATTCTGGAGAGACAAGCGCGTCCTGTTGACGGGTCATACAGGGTTCAAGGGCTCATGGCTGACCCTTTGGTTACACCAACTGGGGGCCACAGTGGCCGGTTTGAGTCTTCCGCCGGCCACAGATCCCAGCCTCTTCGAATCAGCCCGCGTGGCGGATGTTTGCAGCTTGAGCCGAATGGTGGACATCCGGGACCGAGCCGCGACCGCGACGGTCCTCCGTGAGTTTCGGCCTGAGATTGTTCTCCATTTGGCGGCCCAACCGCTGGTGCGGGCCAGTTATCGCGAGCCAGTCGACACGTTCGCCACCAATGTCCAGGGAACGGTCCATGTCCTGGATGCCCTCCGTGGCCTCGAGGGTGTGCAGGTGGCGGTGATGATCACTACCGACAAGGTCTACCGGAACCGGGAATGGGAGCGGCCCTATACCGAAAACGATGCTCTCGGTGGTGCCGATCCGTACAGCGCCAGCAAGGCGGCGTGCGAAATCGTCATCGATGCCTATCGGGATTCCTTTTTGCGGGCCCAAGGAGTGCGTCTGGCCAGCGCGCGTGCCGGCAATGTCATCGGTGGAGGGGATTGGTCCGAGGATCGTTTGATTCCAGATGCGGTGCGGGCCTGGCAGCAAGGGCGGGCACTGGAAATCCGCCGTCCGGAATCCGTGCGCCCGTGGCAGCATGTCCTGGATCCGTTGGCGGGTTACCTGCTGTTGGCCGAAGCGATGTGGCATCGGACGGCCGCCGAGGAGGCATATAATTTCGGTCCATTGCAGGCCGATGCGGCCTCAGTGCGTTCGGTCATCGAAATGGCGCGAGAAGTGGTGGGTAGTGCAACGGTGCACTACCACGAAGAGATTCAAGGTCCCCATGAGGCCGGCTTGCTGTTGCTGGAGAGCGCCAAGGCACGCAATCAGTTGGGGTACCGTTCCCGCTTGGGTTTGGCTGAGGGGGTGCGGCGGACTCTCCACTGGTATCGTGCGCAGGCAGCCGGCGCCGATGCTCGGACGCTCTGCGAGCAGGACATTTTGGATTACGCCGCGTTGCCATGAGCCGCTTCGAGATCCAAGATCTCCCGTTGGCCGGTTTGAAGCGGGTAACGCGCAAGGCCCACTCGGATGCGCGGGGATTCATTTCTCGTCTCTTCTGTGACGCCGAATTGGCGGAGGCCGGCTGGCATGGGCCCATCCGTCAAATCAACCACGCCCGGACCGTCCGGTCGGGTGCGCTGAGGGGGATGCATTATCAGCGCCCGCCGCACTGTGAAATGAAGCTCGTGAGTTGCATTCGCGGTGAAGTCTGGGATGTCGCTGTCGATGTTCGGGCGGGCTCGCCGACCTTCTTGAAATGGCATGCGGAGCGCCTCTCGGAAGACAATCAACACGCGCTGCTCATCCCAGAAGGGTTTGCGCATGGGTTCCAAGCCATCACCGACAACGTGGAGCTGCTCTATTGCCATTCGGCCCCCTATGTTCCCGGTCATGAGGCCGCGTTGAACCCACTGGATCCCAGGTTAGGTATCGCTTGGCCGAAGCTAGTGACCGAGATGTCCGAGCGAGACCGCAATTATCCGATGTTATCTGACTGTTTTGAAGGAATCGCCCTATGAGATGCCGTCATTGCGAAAGCACGTTGGTTCAGAAGGTTTTAGATTTGGGTTCAGCCCCGCCATCGAACGCCTACTTGAATGCCAAGAACCTGCGGGGACCGGAAACCGGTTATCCGTTGGTGATCCGCGTCTGCCACTCTTGCTGGCTCGTCCAGACCGAGGACTATGCTGCCGCGGCGGAGTTGTTTGATGCCCACTATGCGTACTTCTCGAGCACCTCGACCAGTTGGCTGGAACATGCGTCCCGCTACTGTCAGGACATCACCGCACGATTGGGTTTGAACTCGGCGAGTCGGGTCATCGAAGTTGCCTCCAACGACGGATACCTGCTGCGCAACTTCGTCGCCGCTGGCATTCCCTGTCTGGGAATAGAACCCACCGCCAGTACAGCCGAGGCGGCCGAGGCCATCGGGGTTTCGGTTTTGCGGGAGTTTTTCACCGAGGCCTTGGGTCAGCGTCTGGCATCGGGTGGCCAACAGGCCGATTTGATCATCGGCAACAACGTCTTTGCCCACGTTCCGGCCATCAATGATTTCACCCTCGGATTGAAGGCCTCGCTCAAGCCGTCCGGAACCATCACCCTGGAATTTCCGCACCTCATGCGGATGTTCGAACAAAACCAGTTCGACACCGTTTATCACGAGCACTTCTCGTATTTCACCCTGCACACCGTGCAGCGCATTTTCGCAGCGGCCGGCCTGCGGGTGTGGGATGTGGACGAGTTACCGACCCACGGTGGTAGCATCCGGATCTACGGTTGCCATGCGGAGGATCCGCGCCCGGAGGCTCCGGCGGTGGCTGCATTGGTGGCCGAGGAAGTGCGGCGCGGCTTGCAAAGCCCGGTCGGGTACGAGGGGTTCCAAGCCAAGGCCAACCGCATCAAGGACGACTTGCTGTTCTTCCTCATCCAACAGAAGCGGGCCGGCAAGACGGTCGCTGCCTACGGAGCGGCGGCCAAGGGCAACACCTTGCTCAACTACGCCGGAGTCAAACCCGACCTGCTGCCCTTTGTCTGTGATGCAGCACCCTCGAAGCAGGGCAAGTGGATGCCCGGCAGTCACATTCCCATCCTGCCCCCTTCCGCTTTGGTCGAACGGAGACCCGATTTTCTGCTAATCCTGCCGTGGAACATTGCCGCCGAAGTGCGTCATCAAAATAGTGCGCTGGAACGTCTGGGGACCCGATTCGTCGCAGCGATTCCGGAATTGACGGTGTTTGCGCCCGAGGACTGAACCCTTCGCGGCGGATGCAGCGTTTCACTAGCGTTGCTCGCGCCAGTCCTCGACCGTCATTGCTCGGCCGTTTTTCCATCCGGCGTGGCCATCGAAGAAAAGTAAGTTGGCTCCCTCGCCATGGCGTTTGGCAGCGACCCGGCGCTCGCTGCTCAGGGTTCGCCCGGTGGCGCCGTAGGGCAGGTGGGCCGGGGTCCACACGTCATTCAGATCCACGCTGCCGATGACGTTGGTCACCGTGAAGACCGGCCGCCACGACGCACTCTCATTGTCAGCGAAGTAGACCGTGTCGGAAGGACTTTGCACCCGCTGGAGGTTTACCGCTCCGGTTACTTCGCTGCCGACGGTGTCGCGTGGGCTACTGAACTGCCAGGCGTTCACCACATAGCAGACCACCTGTTTTTTGTTGGGGTAGCTGGGGCAGGTGTAGACCTTGATTCGTCCGTATTGATCCCGGGCGGCGGCCGTTCCGCCGAGGCTGGGGATATACATCTGCCACCAATAGGGTTCATTGCCCCGGGGGACTTTCCCGCCGTGGTCATCGGCATACAGGAGCATCGCCAATCCCATTTGGCGAAGGTTGTTGTAGCAGGCGGTCTTGCGGCCCTTCTCCTTCGCCTTGGCCAAGGCTGGCAGGAGCATGCCCGCCAAGATGGCGATGATGGCGATAACCACCAGTAGCTCGATGAGCGTGAAGGCCCGATGAGGTCTGATGGCACCGCGGGGAATCATGATTCCGATGAAAGCCGATCAGCCCCGGGAATCAATCGGCCAATTTGATGGGCATCCATTTCCCATGGGTGAGCAACCCTGAGCGGCTTGGAGCTTTTCAAGCATCCGGGTGTGGAACAGCTTCTATGGACGACCACGTCCGTGGGCGAATCGCGCAACTTTGTGTCAGTGGATCAGCTCTGGGCGGCGTAGATGGGGGAGAACTGAAGGGGACATGAGGATGAAAGACCAATTTTCCAGCCGGGTTCGATGGGTTCGATTCGATGCCTGTCTCGTCCTGCCACTGTTGCTGCTCGCGCTGCAGTCATTCCTTGGAAGCCAAGGGCTGAGTGCCGCTGAACCCGCCGAGCCTCGCAAGGGTCTGGTCGCAACCGTGAATCCGGTGGCCACCGAGGCGGGCTTGCAGGCCTTGCGCGACGGGGGCAATGCGGTCGATGCGGCCATTGCCTGTGCCCTGACCTTGGGTGTGGTCGATGGTCACAATTCGGGCCTCGGCGGCGGATGTTTCATGACCTTGCGGCTAGCTGATGGACGGCTGATCACTCTGGATGGTCGCGAGATGGCCCCGGCCGCGGCCACGCGCGACCTGTTCTTGCGCGAGGGCAAGGCCGATCCGCTCCTCAGTCAGGATGGAGCCTTGTCGGTCGGCATTCCCGGTGAGTTCGCCACGCTCGCCTACGCCAGCACCAACTACGGACGCCTGCCGTTGGGGCGTCTTTTGGAGGCCGCGGCCCGAGTCGCCGAGAAGGGATTCCGGCTCGACCGCCACTACGTCGGCCGCCTGAAGGAGACGCGCTCCCAGTTGGCGCTATTCCCCGAGAGCGAGGTCATCTTTCTGAAGGGCCTGCCGACCGTGCAGTCGGCGGGCGATCGCTTGCGCCAACCCGACCTGGCCCGGTCGTACCGGCAGATGGCCGCGGGCGGCGTGTCCTGGTTCTACCGGGGTGACTTCGCACGCCGCACGGCCGAGTGGATGCAAGCCCATGGCGGCGTGGTCACGGCCTCCGACTTCGCCCGCTACGAGGTGGTGCCGCGCGAACCGGTTCGGGGCACCTATCGAGGCTACGAAATCGTGAGCTTCCCGCCGCCCAGCTCAGGCGGAGTCCATGTCGTCGAGATCCTTAACATCCTCGAGCACTTCGATCTCGCCGCGATGGGTGATGGTTCTGCCGAATTGGCCCATGTCGTCGCCGAGGCGATGAAGCTGGCCTTCGCCGATCGGGCCCGTTGGCTGGGTGATCCTGACTTCGTGCGTGTGCCCCGGGGATTGGTGTCCAAGGAGTATGCTGCCGACCTGGCACGGCGGATCCGTCTCGACCGGGCTTCGGTCGTTGCGGCAGCTGGTACTCCGCCCGAGGCCGATCGTGAGTGGTTTACCCGGGAGCGGAACCGGCACACCACGCACTTTTCCACTGCGGACACCGAGGGCAACTGGGTGGCGTGCACGGCCTCGCTGAACACGAGCTTCGGCAGCAAGGTCGTGGTGCCGGGTACGGGCCTCTTGCTCAACAACCACATGGACGACTTCTCGGCGCAGCCGGGGGTGCCAAACTTCTTCGGCCTGGTGGGCGCCGAGGCCAACGCCATTGAGGCGCGCAAGCGGCCGCTCTCGAGCATGAGCCCGACGCTGGTGCTCCGAGATGGTCAACCGATCCTCAGCGTGGGCGCAGCCGGCGGGCCGACCATTATTTCGCAAACCCTCCTGGCCATCCTGCGGACCATCGACTTCAAGAAATCGCCCCGCGAAGCCCTGGCCGCCCCGCGTCTTCATCATCAGTGGAAGCCTGATGAGCTTCATGTGGAGCGGGTCTGGGGCGAGGCGGTCATCGCCGAGTTGCGTCGCCGTGGACACACGGTGGCAGTCGATGCCTCGCTTGGTGCCGCTCAGGCGGTGGGCCGTGATGCCCAAGGGCATTGGTCCGCCGCGGCCGATCCCCGGGGCGAGGGGGCTGCCGGGGTCTGGTAGGCGGGTGGGGTCTGGCGGGGTGTTGATGTTGAGAGGCGAGAGGCGAGAGGCGGGATGCCCCAGCAGTCTTTCAGTCAAACGGACGAGCAGGTCGGGTTGATCGAACCGGCCTCGGGAAACTGACGATTGCCGGCCTTGGGCCTTATCGATCCATCGCTCTGCGGATGGCCCGAGCCAGCGCGACGGCACCGGGCGTGTCGCCATGCAGGCAGAGCGTCTGGGCGGGCACGGCGACCCAAGTGCCATCGAGGCTCTTCCATCCGCCGGTTTGCCGCCATTCGCGCAGGCGATCGGTGATGTCCCGGATGCGGGTCAACAGCGCCCCGTCTTGATTCCGGGGCACGAGTTGTCCATCCGCGCGGTAGGCCCGGTCGATGAACCCCTCGGCCCATGCTGCGATCCCAGCTTTGTGAGCCAGCGTCAGTACGAGGCCTCCGGCGCGCGAGTAAAT
>JAPLUH010000288.1 GCA_026397675.1 Verrucomicrobiota bacterium | reverse complement strand
ATGTCCCCTTACGTTGGTCCTTTCATAGAAATCGCCCCATCTGGAAAGCGGCCCGGGGAATACTCAGCCAAGAGGAGTTCTGCTGGATTAGTCCTGCTGGCTGCGTCGTCTTCCGATGAGGGTTCGGTGACGATCGCCGCTCTCCGCTCGCAGCCGTTGCCTCGGCTTGCGGTTCCGGTTCAGTCTGTGGCGCATTGGACTCGTCCTTGACCATCCACCCCATCGGTTTCCTGCGATCCGGAAAGGGGGTGCGCTTTAAGGCGCTGCATCAGCCAGATGAAGCCGCAGCGGAGACGAACGTGCTGGAACTAACCCCGGCTCCAGGCATCCGCGAGGCGCTTCGGGACCTGGAGGGTATGGATCGGGTCTGGCTTCTCTGGTGGTTTCACCGGGCGGAATCTTGGCGGCCGTTGGTCTTGCCGCCCCGGGGGCCGTCGCAGCGGCGCGGTGTGTTTTCCACCCGTTCGCCGCATCGACCCAATCCCATCGGAATGACCCCGGCCCGCCTTTTGGGCGTCGAAGGCCTGCGGGTGTTGCTGGGCCCCTGTGACTTGCTGGAGGGGACCCCGATTTTGGACATCAAGCCCTACGTTCCGGCTTACGATGCGTTTCCTGAGTCGGCCGCCGGATGGATCGACACCGTGGAGGCCTTGCACGCCGAGCCTCCGGCCTATGCGGTGTCTTGGAGTCTGCAGGCCCGCGAGCAAGCGGAGTGGCTCAAGGCGGAGTGGTCGGTGGACTTTCAGCAGCGCTTGGTGGAGATCTTGGGGCGTGATCCCCGGCCGCATCGCACCCGACGCATCCGACGCCTCCCTGGAGGCGACTTCGTGATTGGTTGTGGTACTTGGCGGGCGGAGTTTCAGGTGCACGATCTTCAGATCGAAATCCGGGCCCTAAAGCCGTCATTCCCAGTTCGATTTCTCCTGGAGTCTTGGCGCGAGGGAATCCCCGACCGTGACGCCCAGTTGGCCTTCATGCAGCGATGGCCTTGTCCGGAACTGGAGCTTCGCGACGGAGACTCCCTGAGTCACTCCCGTCCACTCTGACAAAACACTTGAGGGGCTGTTTTCGGCGATTTTCTCACACCTGATTGAAAGTCTCGAGCAGGCGATTGTTGCCGGGTTAGCGCATTCGGTGAGTTTTTTTCTTTGTGTGTGCGCCGGCTTTTCGCCAGAAACAACGTTCTTTGATCCGGCCATGGCCCTGATTGTGCAAAAATTCGGCGGAACTTCCGTCGGCAATACGGAGCGTATCCAGAATGTCGCTCGACGCGTCGCCCAATATCGGGCGAAGGGCGACCAGGTGGTTGTCGTGGTCTCCGCCATGAGCGGAGTCACTGACAAGCTCATCGGTTTGGCTAAGGAGATCACGCCGCTGCCCGATGAGCGTGAGATGGACATGCTGCTGGCCACGGGCGAGCAGCAGACGATCGCGCTGGTGGCTATCGCCCTTCAGGCCCAGGGACAGAAGGCGGTTTCCTTCACCGGAGCCCAGGCAGGCATCGTCACCGACGGCACTCACACCAAGGCTCGTATCCAGAACATCACGCCCGACGAGGTGCACAAGGCCCTCGACGAAGGCAATGTGGTGATCGTGGCGGGGTTCCAGGGTCGCACCCGCGACGGCGACATCACTACTCTGGGTCGTGGGGGTTCCGATTTATCGGCCATCGCTTTGGCTGCCGCGCTGAAGGCGGACCTCTGCCAGATTTACACGGATGTCGACGGCGTCTACACCGCCGATCCGCGTCTGGTCCCTGCGGCCCGCAAGATTTCCGAAATTTCCTATGACGAGATGCTCGAGATGGCGGGCGCTGGATCCAAGGTGATGCAGCTCCGCTCAGTCGAGTTCGCTAAGAAGTTCAACGTCGTCTTCGAAGTCCGTTCCAGTCTCAACGACAATCCCGGTACCATCGTGAAAGAAGAAACCTCCAGCATGGAGGACGTCGTCGTCCGCGGCGTCTCGCTCGACAAGAACCAGGCCAAGGTCACCGTGTGGAGCTTGCCCGACCAGCCCGGCCGAGCCGCCCGCATTTTTAACGCCCTGTCCGAGGCCACCATTAATGTGGACATGATCGTGCAGAATGCGAGTCATGCGGGGGGTAATCCGGCCACCGACCTGACCTTCACGGTGGACAAGCCCGACCTCACCAAGGCGGGCAAGGTTCTGGAGAGTCTCCGGACGGAGTTGGGCTTCCGGGAGGTATCCACCGATGAGTCCATCGGCAAGGTGTCTATCGTGGGTGTGGGCATGCGCAGTCACAGTGGTGTGGCGGCGCGGATGTTCACTGTCCTCGCCGCTGAGGACGTCAACATTGGCCTCATTTCTACGAGCGAAATTAAAATCAGCGTCGTAATCGACTTGGCTTGTGGCGAGAAGGCTATGCGCGCCCTGCACAAGGCCTTCCTCGAGTAGGTCGGTCGATCCCGATGGTCAGGGTCGGTCCTTGATGGAATTTTGTGGGCAGAATTCCTCGCTTGCCGCCGAGCGGTTGACTGCGTACCGAAAGGGAATGTCATCGTCTCTTCGTGTTCGCTCC
>JAPLUH010000003.1 GCA_026397675.1 Verrucomicrobiota bacterium | reverse complement strand
TTGCGCATCCGAAAACGTGCCGGGCTCATTCTCGATGGCCCGGAATCGTCCTTGTCCTTCATTGAGATACAACCCGTGCACCTCCGGCAACTCGCGGACCTTGCCGTCGGGCAGCGCCTCGAAGCGGCCCTTCCATTTGGCGGAGCGGGTCGATTCGCCGTTGATCTTGGAAACCTCCCAACCATCGCCCTTGCGGGTGAGTGCAAACCGTGTGGTGGGGTCGGCCAACCGCATCACGTCGATGAAGTGCGTGCAGTACAAATCCAAATCGCCATCGCCATCGATGTCGGCCAGCGCCATCGAGGTCGCTGAGGCCGTCGGGGACAAGCCCGAGTCCTTCTTTTCAGAAAAGACACCACGTCCGTCGTTCAGGAAAAGCCGGGTGCCGACGCCGATGCCATTGACTAACAAATCGAGATCCCCGTCGCCGTCGACATCCACTAGAGCGGCCGCGGTGGAGCGCTGGTCGGCGCAGGCGATCTCAGGCAAGTCCATGGCTTCAAACCGCCACTGACCTCGGTTCCGGAACAAGCGATTGGGACCTTCCAGATTGCACAAATACACATCGGCCCAACCGTCGCCATCCACGTCGCCGATGGCCACGCCGGCCCCGTTGTGAGCCACCGCATTGGTCAGGTACAAGTCGCCGGTCATCGCATTGGTGAAGGCGAGCCCAATGTCCTGGGGAACCATTGAACGGAACCCCACAGGACTATTAGAGGCCGGGGAGACCTTCCGAAACGAGGTCGCAGTTAGCCCGGTCTTGGGTGGCAGGTCGGCAGCGAATCCATCAGCCCCGCAAAAAAACAAACCGATGAGGAAGAGTCCAACGAACGAACGGACGGCATCGACGGCGCTCTGGCCGCTGACCGTAAAGGTTTCTGGGATGAACCGTCGCATGTCCTTTGGAATTGGCGACTAAGATGCCTTGGAGCGTTGAAATTGACCACTCCGGGAACGTCAAGAATATCGGAACGTGTGCCCTGCCGGGCGCACCCAGAAAAAAGAGGGGCTGGTCCGAAGACCAACCCCTCCTGATTTCAAGCCACGCAGTCCGTGACCCAATGGCTTACTGGTAGGTGATGACCAACTTGCCGCCCACGTTCTTGATCGAGATGATCGTCACGGAGGGGGTGATGGTGAGGAAGCCGGACGTGCCGGTGATCGGCAGATCGGCCGTCACGGTCTTGGTGGACTCAGACAGCGTCACGCCGGTCAGCGCCGTGCCGGCCAGGCCAGCCGGAACCTTGCCCGCTGCGACGCGGGTGGACTTGGCCGGAGCAACACCCACGCGGTAGGCCTTGAAGCCACCGTTTTCGAGGTCGTTCACCAGCACCTTGTCGCCGTTGGCCTTCACACTGGCCAACTCGATGTGAGCGGCACCACCGTTGTCCTGGAACAGGATGCGCACCGGGTAGATGCCGGCGTCCTGCACGAAGAACTTGGTGAGACCCGTGGCAGTGTTGCCGTTCAGCTCGAGGCCACCCTCACCGAGGAGGATAGCATCGGTCGCCTTGCCAATCGGGCCAGCCTGAGCGCGGAAGCGGTCATCGCAAGCGATGCCCAGCGTCACCACACCGGCGGGAAGCTCGACGAAGGTCGTGAGTTCAGCAGCGATACCGAAATCCGTACCGCTGGTTCCCGGAACACCCGGCATTCCTTCGTCTTCAGGGAAGGTTCCAGCGTTGCCACCGGCCACGGCGTTCAGGTTGATCTTGGTGGCAATCTCAAACTTGACGGTCTTGCCATCCTTGACGCCCGCGGCCAAGGCATTGCCCGGCTCGTTCTCGCTGGCCCAGTTGTCAATGACCGCGCCGCTGTCGTCCTTCAACGTGCCGAGCAAGGCCAATTCCACGTCATCCAAAGACTTGGAGGTCATGACCTCGTTCTGAACGATGCGCCAGATGAAGCCCGCCTTGGTCTTGTCGACCGACACAGCCTGATGAGCGGCCGTCAGAATCGCCACCTGCGCGGCGGTGAAGGTGCCTGCATCGGTGACCGTGTTACCCTGGCTGTCCTTAACCTCGATCTTGTAGGTATGCTCACCGGCGGCAAACGGAGCCGCACGGGTGTAGGTCACGTCGGTCGCGTCCGCATTCTTCGGAGCCACGGTGGTCGTCACGACCTGTCCGTCGATGGTCAACTTGATGCCGTTGGCGGCCACGATCGAACCGCCCTTATCATTCGCGCGGAACGAGAAGGTCACGATGCTCGGATTGATGGCCGAGAGGAACAAGCGCTCAGCGCCCGAAGAAGCCGTTCCGAGGGACACCAACGCGGTTTCCTTCGGGGACTTGCCGAACACGATGGCGTGGGCACCCAAACCGCCCCAGCCCTTCTGACCGTTCTGGCCAGATCCGTTGTCGCCGTCATTGATGGCCATACCCAAACCGAACTGCGTTCCCAAGGTCAACGCCGTCTTGCCGATCGCGGCAGCCGGGAGCTTGATTTCGTAGTAGGTCTTCTTGGCTGCAGTGTCGCGCCGCACGACTGCCTCGGTACCACCGGGGCCGGCCTCATGGTTCACGATCACATCGGCCAGATCACCGTCCACGCCA